>NZ_SNMT01000007.1:0-222793 GCF_013350575.1 Salmonella sp. SG203 | reverse complement strand
TTTAACATAGTCGGCGTGCCCCGGGCAGTCTACGTGTGCGTAGTGGCGGGTCGGGGTATCGTATTCAACGTGAGAAGTGTTGATGGTGATACCACGCGCTTTTTCTTCCGGAGCGTTATCGATCTGGTCGAATGCACGAGCAGCACCGCCGTAGGTTTTAGCCAGTACGGTGGTGATTGCAGCGGTCAGGGTAGTTTTACCGTGGTCAACGTGGCCGATGGTGCCGACGTTAACGTGCGGTTTTGTACGTTCAAATTTTTCTTTAGACACGGCTATATTCCTTACTATAGCGCTCTCCCCTTCAGGAGAGAGCACGGGATTTTGGTTTTTAACCCTGCGGCTTATTTACCACGGGCTTCGATTACGGCCTGAGCAACGTTGTTCGGCGCATCATCATACTTCAGGAATTCCATAGTGTACGATGCGCGACCTTTGGTCAGAGAACGCAGCTGAGTTGCATATCCGAACATTTCAGACAGCGGTACTTCAGCGTGGATCTTAACGCCTGTAACTTCAGATTCCTGACCTTTGAGCATACCACGACGGCGGCTAAGGTCGCCGATAACGTCACCGGTATTCTCTTCAGGTGTTTCTACTTCAACCTTCATGATCGGCTCAAGCAGAACTGGTTTTGCTTTCTTAAAGCCTTCTTTAAAGGCGATAGACGCAGCCAGTTTAAACGCCAGCTCAGAGGAGTCAACGTCATGGTAAGAACCGAAGTGCAGACGCACACCGAGATCAACTACCGGATAACCCGCCAGCGGGCCAGATTTCAGCTGCTCCTGGATGCCTTTATCAACGGCCGGGATGTATTCGCCAGGAATTACACCACCTTTGATGTCGTTGATGAACTCGTAACCTTTCGGGTTAGAGCCCGGCTCCAGCGGGTACATGTCGATAACAACATGACCATACTGACCGCGACCACCAGACTGTTTCGCGTGTTTACCTTCGATGTCGGTAACTTTCGCGCGAATCGCTTCGCGGTAAGCAACCTGAGGTTTACCCACGTTCGCTTCAACGTTGAATTCACGCTTCATACGGTCAACGATGATATCCAGGTGAAGTTCACCCATACCAGCGATGATGGTCTGGTTAGATTCTTCATCAGTCCATACGCGGAATGACGGGTCTTCTTTCGCCAGACGGCCCAGAGCCAGACCCATTTTTTCCTGGTCAGCTTTGGTTTTCGGTTCTACCGCGATGGAGATTACCGGCTCAGGGAATTCCATACGTTCCAGAATGATCGGGTTTTCCGGATCACACAGGGTGTCACCGGTAGTCACGTCTTTCAGGCCGATAGCAGCCGCGATGTCGCCCGCGCGAACTTCTTTGATCTCTTCACGTTTGTTAGCGTGCATCTGAACGATACGACCGAAACGCTCACGTGCGGTTTTCACGGAGTTCAGTACGGTATCACCAGAGTTAACCACACCGGAGTACACACGGAAGAAGGTCAGGTTACCCACAAACGGGTCGGTAGCGATTTTGAACGCCAGCGCAGAGAACGGCTCGTCGTCGCTTGCGTGACGCTCAGCCGGAGTATCTTTACCGTCGTCCAGAATACCGTTGATCGCAGGTACGTCTACCGGGGATGGCAGGTAATCAATTACCGCATCCAGCATCGCCTGAACACCTTTGTTCTTAAATGCAGAACCACAGGTTACCAGGATGATTTCGTTGTTCAGAACGCGCTGACGCAGAGCTTGTTTGATCTCTTCTTCAGTCAGTTCTTCACCACCCAGGTATTTTTCCATCAGCTCTTCAGAAGCTTCTGCGGCGGACTCGATCAGGTTCTGGTGCCATTCGTTAGCCAGGTCCTGCATGTCAGCCGGGATATCTTCGTATTCGAAGGTAACGCCCTGGTCGGCATCGTTCCAGTTGATGGCTTTCATTTTCACCAGGTCAACAACGCCGGTGAAACCTTCTTCAGCACCAATTGCCAGCTGCAGCGGAACCGGGTTCGCGCCCAGACGGGTTTTGATCTGACCAACAACTTTCAGGAAGTTCGCGCCCATGCGGTCCATTTTGTTAACGAACGCAATGCGCGGAACTTTGTATTTGTTTGCCTGACGCCATACGGTTTCAGACTGCGGCTGAACACCACCAACTGCGCAGTAAACCATTACCGCACCATCGAGAACACGCATGGAACGTTCTACTTCGATAGTGAAGTCAACGTGCCCCGGGGTGTCGATGATGTTGATGCGATGCGGTTCATACTGCTTAGCCATACCAGACCAGAATGCAGTAGTCGCTGCGGAGGTGATAGTAATACCACGCTCCTGCTCCTGCTCCATCCAGTCCATGGTAGCTGCGCCGTCATGAACTTCACCGATTTTGTGGTTTACACCGGTGTAGAACAGAATACGTTCGGTAGTAGTGGTTTTACCGGCGTCGATGTGCGCACTGATACCGATATTACGGTAGCGTGCGATGGGTGTTGTACGAGCCATTTGATTCCTCGTTGATATCTTTAGGCGTTCAGTTAAGTTATCCAAAACGGGCGACTTACCTGAAGCGCCCGCCTGGTGACTATGACTCCGAAGGGATTACCAACGGTAGTGTGCGAACGCCTTGTTGGCTTCTGCCATACGGTGAACGTCTTCACGTTTCTTAACTGCAGTACCTTTGTTTTCTGCAGCGTCAAAAAGTTCGTTCGCCAGGCGCAGAGCCATGGATTTATCACCGCGTTTACGAGCAGCTTCTACGATCCAACGCATTGCCAGAGCATTACGACGGACCGGACGGACTTCAACTGGTACCTGATAAGTAGAACCACCTACACGGCGGGATTTAACTTCTACAGTCGGGCGAACGTTTTCGAGAGCGACTTCGAAAGCTTCCAGTTCAGATTTACCAGAACGCTGAGCCAGGGTCTCCAGCGCGCTGTATACGATTGATTCTGCAGTAGATTTTTTACCATCTACCATCAGGATATTGACAAATTTAGCCAGCAGTTCTGATCCGAACTTCGGATCCGGCAGAATTTTACGCTGACCAATGACGCGACGACGTGGCATGGAAATACTCCGTTGTTAATTCAGGATTGTCCAAAACTCTACGAGTTTAGTTTGACATTAATTTAAAACGTTTGGCCTTACTTAACGGAGAACCATTAAGCCTTAGGACGCTTCACGCCGTACTTAGAACGAGCTTGCTTACGGTCTTTAACGCCGGAGCAGTCAAGCGCGCCACGAACGGTGTGGTAACGAACACCCGGGAGGTCTTTAACACGACCGCCACGGATCAGGATCACGGAGTGCTCCTGCAGGTTGTGACCTTCACCACCGATGTAGGAAGTCACTTCAAAACCGTTAGTCAGACGAACACGGCAAACTTTACGCAGTGCGGAGTTCGGTTTTTTAGGAGTGGTAGTATATACACGAGTACATACGCCACGTTTTTGCGGGCATGCTTCCAGCGCAGGCACGTTGCTTTTCGCAACTTTGCGAGCACGTGGTTTGCGTACCAGCTGGTTAACTGTTGCCATTAAATAGCTCCTGGTTTTAGCTTTTGCTTCGTAAACACGTAATAAAACGCCCTCACACAATATGAGGACGCCGAATTTTAGGGCGGTGTCGAAAAGGTGTCAAGAAATATACAACGATCCCGCCATCACCAGGCCATCTGGTTGGCATACTTAACCGTGAGTCTGACAAACTCAGTATAGTCAACCCTGACGACACTGTCTGAAATTTGACCACCCAGGCCACGGGCGTCAATGTCTTCTTTCAAGGCATAGACCGTTATGGGGGCATCGCGCAGACTTTCAAGGAAGCGGTTACCTTCAATCGCGACGGTAACGCCATCCTGGAGCAACAAAAGCGCATCGCCCTCTTTTAGCAGGCGCAGCAAAGCGGGAAAATCAACGCCCGAGGCGCAATGAGGTAAGGTATGCAGCATAAACGCCTCAGAATCTCAGGATGACATCATAGTTGCCAAGCTCGCGGCGTAACGCCACGGGTTCCAGCGGCGTGGCGTCTACCACAAAATTAACGTTCTCCAGACCACGCTCGCGCAGCGATGCCGCGCAGATCCAGCATTGATCAATATCGTACAAATCAAAGAGCTTGAAAGTAGCAATATAGTCACGCGCCAACACAGCGTCTGGTTTTTGTCCCGGTAATAACTGAAAGACGCCGTCGCTGATAAAAAAGACGCCCAGCGCTTCCGTTAGCGCTGACGTCGCCAGCAGCGCATCCAGCCCTTCACGGCCTGAGGCGCTGCCGTGCGGCGCGGTGGAAAAGACAAATGCAATACGTTTCATTAAAACTGCACCACCCGATCGCAGGTGAGAGATGCCTCCGCCAGCGCGCCCAGCCCGCTTAGCGTAAAGCCCGGCTGAAGATTGGCGGACGGCAACTCCAGTCTGCCAGCTTCAGTTTCATCAATAATACCGCGACGAAGCGCCGCCGCGACACAGATGTTCAGCGCTACACCATGCTGCGTATTCAATTTCTGCCAGGCGCGTACCAGATCATATTCATCGCTCGCCGGTGAGGTCAGGAGATTGGCGTTATAGACACCTTCCCGATAGAAAAAGACGCTGGCTAACTCATGCCCCTCATTGAGCAGCGCGTGGGCGAACTGCAATGCGCTGCTGGCCTGCTGGGTGCCATATGCCGGCCCGGTGACCATAATGGCATAACGCATTATTTATCCTGCCCCTGAAAATCGCCGCTTTTGAACTGGCGAATATAGAGGTAAACCGTGTGTTTTGAGATATTCAGACGATCGGCTACCTGGTTAATGGCGTCTTTAATATCGAAAATGCCTTTTTCGTACAGGTTAAGGACGATCTGACGATTTTTCGCATTGTTAGAAACATTACGATCGGCATTCACTTCTTCGATCGTGAACTCCAGCGTCTGGGTGACTAAATCTTCGACTGAGGAGGCAAAATTAACCGCTGAGCCGACTTCCGGCGTTTCCGGCGGAATAAAGGTATTCATAATCTGTGAAAATGGCACATCAAGATTCATGTTGATGCACAGTAGACCAATGACGCGCTGCTCGCGGTTGCGAATGGCAATCGTCAACGACTTCATCAAGACACCGCTTTTCGCGCGCGTGAAATAGCATTTCGACACGCTACTGTCCGCCCCTGTCATGTCGTGCAGCATGCGCAACGCCAGGTCGGTAATCGGCGAGCCAATTTTACGGCCCGTATGTTCGCCATTGGCAATACGAATGGCTGAACATTTTAGATCCTGCAAAGAGTGCAATACGATTTCACAATGGGAACCTATAAGCATCGCTAACCCGTCCACTACCGCTTCGTAGGATTTCAGAATATCGAAGTCGGTTTGCTCGAAGGGACGCTGATCCAGCAAATCAAGTTCACTGGTTTCGTTGGTTAAAAGCGACCTGGACATGAAAAAAAACACTCCTTTTCAGGAGCCTGTCGTTATGTTTTCAGGGCAGGCTCATTATTTACGCGGATGATTAAATTAATACAGTGAGGGTTCATCTTTCCAGTACTAATTTGCTCGTCTATTTCAGACTACGTGTGCGTTGGCGGTCATTCAGCCTACGGTCTCGCCCTTAACGACCAGCGCAAGCGCCGTTATCCGCAAATCAAATTATGGTGAGTAATATATCCGGCCTGAATAAAAAAAACCGCCGCTATTACAAGCGGCGGCTCTCAGTTTTTATTTTTTAGCAGCATCTGCGGCTTTAGCGTCAGCCGCATCGGCAGGTTTAGCATCCGCTTTCGGCGCTGGTTTGATATCCAGCAGCTCTACGTCGAATACCAGGGTGGAGTTCGCCGGGATACCCGGAACGCCCGTTTTACCGTAGGCCAGCGCCGGTGGGATAACCAGCTTGATCTTGCCGCCTTTCTTAATATTTTTCAGGCCTTCAGTCCAGCCAGGGATAACGCCGTCCAGACGGAAGGAGAGCGGTTCGCCGCGCGTGTAAGAGTTATCAAACTCTTTACCGTCGATCAGCGTACCTTTGTAGTTCACCACAACGGTATCGCTATCTTTCGGCGCCTCGCCTGTGCCTTCTTTCTCTACTTTGTAAAGCAGACCGGTAGAGGAGGTTTTCACGCCTTTCTCTTTAGCAAAAGCGTCGCGGAACGTTTTACCTTTTGCTTCGTTATCGGCAGCGTCTTTTTCCATCTTCGCCTGAGCAGCGCTCTTCACACGTGCTTCAAACGTCTGCAGCGTTTGCTCAATTTCCTGATCGGACAGTTTGCTCTTATCGGCAAAGGCATCCTGAACGCCGGCAATCAACTGATCTTTATCCAGTTTGATGCCCAACTTTTCCTGCTCTTTAAGCGAATTTTCCATGTAACGACCCAGCGAGGCGCCCAGCGCATAAGCCGCTTTTTGATCGTCGTTTTTAAATGCTGCTTTGCTATCAGCGGTAGCTGCCGGTTTCGCCGCATCAGCAGCAAAAGTGATCGGTGCGTGCATAGCAACGGCCATCGTAGTTGCCAGCAGCGTGGCTTTAAACAGTGATTTCATCCATATCTCCAGGGCCGGGGCATCTCGCCCCATGTTAACTTACGTAAGAAGCGTACTATAAATCGTTGCAGAACAAATCAACATACGAACACGCCCTATTATCACTTCTTTTCAGACTCTTTTTGTTTAAATTAGTTTCGTAGGGCGCGTAATGGTTGCTGTGAAAGCCGGTAAAGTTAAGTAGAATCCGCCGACGGAGACAACATAAAGAGGTACATCATGCAGGATATCACGATGGAAGCTCGTCTGGCTGAACTGGAAAGCCGTCTGGCGTTCCAGGAGATTACCATAGAAGAACTAAACCTGACGGTAACCGCACATGAAATGGAGATGGCGAAGCTGCGCGATCATCTGCGTTTGCTCACGGAAAAGTTAAAAGCCAGTCAGCCGTCAAATATCGCCTCTCAGGCAGAAGAAACGCCGCCGCCGCATTACTGAGACGAAAAAAAAGCGGGGTTAACCCGCTTTTTTTGTGCCCGATGATTTATCGAACCAATGATAATACCCTAAGGATTTCGAGTCACAGCAAGGCGGCAAGCTTGAAAATTCCCCGGGAGCATAGATAACTATGTGACCGGGGTTTGAAAGCGTAGCCAACACCGCGGTGGCTTGAAAGACGACGGGGATTAATGGCAACCGCAGCCGCCTTTACCACCACCGCCGCAGCAGCCTTCGCCGCCGTGCTCGTGACCATGGTCATGACCATGACCGCCACAGCAGCCATCTTCACCGTGATCGTGGTGGTGATCGTGCGCGCCGTGAACATGACCGTGAGCCAGTTCTTCTTCAGTCGCTTCACGAATCGCAACAACTTCTACGTTAAATTTCAGATTCTGGCCAGCCAGCATGTGGTTACCATCAACCACAACGTGATCGTCTTCCACTTCGGTAATCTCTACCGGTACCGGGCCCTGGTCGGTTTCCGCCAGGAAACGCATCCCTACCTGCAGTTCATCAACGCCCATAAAGACGTCTTTAGGCACACGCTGCACCAGATTTTCGTCATACTGACCGTAAGCGTCGTTCGCGCCAACAGCGACATCAAATTTGTCGCCAACTTCATGGCCTTCCAGCGCGGTTTCCAGACCAGAGATCAGGGAGCCGTGACCGTGCAGGTAATCCAGCGGCGCACTCACCGGAGACTCATCAACCAACACACCGTCTTCTGTACGTACCTGATAGGCCAGGCTGACCACCAGGTCTTTTGCTACTTTCATGATATCTCCTGAGCATGGGAAGAATAGTGGCGCAGATTGTAGCGGAATTCTGCAGCCGTGTACCCCTTAGCTTAAAAAAACCTGCGGCATATCGCTAGTCCGGATGAAAAATCCCGATCACTTGCTCTTCTTTGCGAACATGCTCGCGAACGTCTTTATCCGCTTCCCGCATTTGATGCCCGCACTTAACGCATTCAACAATATCGACATTATTTTCACGCCACATCGCCATTGTGTCCTGCGCCTGACAGGCCGGACATTTCGCGCCTGCAATAAAACGTTTACGGATTGCCATTGTTTTACCCCTACTCAAATTCATCCCAGCCATCCAACTGGCGCCGTTCCTGTTGCATTTCGCGCTGAAAAATCTCCTCCAGCTCGCGTCGGGCCTCTCTGGCGCGCGAAATCTGTACCATGTCGCTATGCTCCGGGATCAGCTCCCGCAACATTCGCATATCCAGCCGGCGAAAATGCAACTGCGCGCGTTGCGCCTGATGCGGATGCATACCTAACGACACCAGAGTTTTACGTCCCAGTTCCAGCGCGCTGGAAAACGTTTCACGGGAAAACTGCGTGACGCCAGCCTGTAATAACTCATGGGCCTCCACACGTCCACGCGCTCGCGCAAGAATATGCAGATGAGGAAAATGCTGCTGACACAGCGCCACCAGCTTCATCGTGTCTTCCGGTTCATTACACGTGATGACTATCGACTCCGCCGCTTCCGCGCCCGCAGAACGCAGCAGCTCGACTTGTGTAGCGTCGCCGTAATACACTTTATAACCATATTTGCGCATCAGATTAACGGCGCCGATATCGCGTTCCAGCACGGTGATACGCATCTTATTCGCCATCAATAAGCGAGCGATCACCTGACCAAAACGGCCAAAGCCGACGACAATCACCTGGGGCTTATCATCCTCAACCCACGGCTTTTCATCATTCTCTTCCGGGCCATTAAGACGGCGCGATAACCACTTATCAATCCCTTTCATCAGTAGCGGCGTGGTCATCATTGATAACGTGACAGTCACCAATAATAACGCCATCTGATCGCCCTGAAACAGGCGCTGAGAAGAGGCGGTAGAAAAGAGCACAAAAGCGAACTCGCCCCCCTGACTCAGCACGCTGGCAAACTGCATCCGTTCAGAACTTCTTATTCCATATAGCCGCGCCAGCAGATACAGCGTCAGCATTTTTATGACGACCAGAATAACAACGCTCGCCGCCACCCACAGTAAATGGGTATAAAGTACGCCGAGATTTAGCGACATACCGACGGAGATAAAGAACAGCCCAAGCAGTAAACCTTTAAAGGGATCGATAGCGTTTTCCAGCTCATGCCGGTATTCACTCTCTGCCAGTAAAACGCCGGCAATGAAGGTTCCCAGGGCCATCGACAGTCCCAGCGCGTCCATAAATAAGGCGGCGCTCAACACCAGCAACAGCGTCGCGGCAGTGAAGACCTCCCGCACGCCGGACGCAGCAATAAAACGAAATACCGGGCGCAACAGGTAACGACCGCCAATCAGCATTACCGCGAAGGCCAGTACCTTCATTGCCACTTTAAACCAGTCGAAATGCTCGTCGGCCGAACCCGCCAACAAAGGCACCAACGCCAGCGCGGGGATCACCGCTAAATCCTGAAACAGTAAGACGGAAAACCCTAACTGCCCGGACTCGCTACGGTTCATGCCTTTCTCGCGCATCAGTTGTAGCGCCATCGCCGTCGAAGACATCGCCAGGCCAATCCCGCCGACGACCGCCGCCTGCCATAAGAAATCAGCAAGCATCAATAATCCCGCCAGCACTGCCGCGCTTAACAGCACCTGAGCAGCGCCGACGCCGAAGATAGAGCGCCGCAGTTGCCAAAGCCGGGACGGATTGAGTTCGAGACCAATGATAAACATCAGAAACACGACGCCCAGTTCGGAAAAGTGCAGGATCTCGTCAACATCGCTGATAAATCCCAGCCCCCACGGGCCAATCGCAATTCCCGCCAGCAAATACCCTAATACCGCGCCGATGCCCAGCCTGGCGGCTAACGGCACCGCCGCTACCGCCGCGAAGAGGAACAACACTCCCGCTGTCAATAAATCAGCACCTTCCATCAATAGCCTCCCGCGCTCACAGGATTCGCCAGCCACTCGCCATAGGCTTTCGCATGACTGGCCAGCGTCTGCGGCGACTGGCGGCGCGCCCAGTACACAATAATGGGCGGCATCCAGTGCATCCGGCACATGGCCGCGGTCAGTTCAAAGGGGCGGAGTACATCGCTCATTGGATAGCGGTTTAGCGCGTCATACCGGTAAGCGCTCTCCGGCTCGCCGGTCGTAATCACGCTACGCCAGTACTTTCCCACCAGTTGGTTTCCCCCTGGTCCGCTGGCGAACCCCCGACTCAAAACGCGATCAAGCCATTCTTTCAGTAAAGCCGGACAGCTATAGGTGTAAAGGGGATGCTGAAAAACAATGACGTCGTGCTCACGTAACAGGGCTTGTTCATAGGGCGTGTCGATAAAAAAATCAGGATAGCGCGCATAAAGATCGTGCACGGTTACGTTATTGTGCTGTATGGCCGGTTTAAGCAGTACCCGGTTAGCAACCGAGTCCTGAGATTCCGGATGGGCATACAACAGCAAGACTTTCGCTGGCTGAGACATCAATCCCCCTCCCGGTTGTTTTGGGTCGATACATGCCATTCTTCAGGCCGCTTTTACGTTGACAGCGTTTGTTCAACTCAGGAACTTACTCCATGTCCGCCGCTGGGGATTAATGAGAGATATTCTTGTCCCTCACCAAAGGCGCCTGAATGATTTTGTGTATCGTTGTTGTTTTGAGCTACCATTGCGCTCCAGCGCGGCGGTACGCCCGAATATTACATTATCATAATGATAAATTAACATAGTCTGAACATACGGCGCCTTATGATTGTTTTCTCCTCGTTACAAATTCGTCGCGGCGTGCGCGTCCTACTGGACAATGCCTCGGCTACCATTAATCCAGGCCAGAAAGTCGGCCTGGTGGGTAAAAACGGCTGCGGTAAATCTACCCTGCTGGCATTGCTAAAAAATGAAATCAGCGCCGATGCCGGGAGTTTTACCCTGCCCGGAACCTGGCAATTAGCGTGGGTGAATCAGGAAACACCTGCGTTGCCTCAGCCAGCGATTGAGTATGTCATTGACGGCGACCGTGAATACCGGCATCTGGAGGCGCAGCTTAACGACGCCAACGAACGTAACGACGGGCATGCTATCGCCTCCATACATGGCAAGCTGGACGCCATCGACGCATGGACCGTTCGTTCGCGCGCCGCCAGCCTGCTACACGGTCTCGGCTTCTCTAACGATCAGCTGGAACGTCCGGTCAGCGACTTTTCCGGCGGCTGGCGGATGCGCCTTAACCTGGCTCAGGCGCTGATTTGCCGCTCCGATTTACTGCTGCTCGACGAACCGACCAACCACCTCGATCTGGATGCCGTTATCTGGCTGGAAAAATGGCTGAAGAGCTATCCGGGCACCCTGATTCTGATCTCCCACGATCGCGACTTTCTTGACCCGATAGTGGATAAAATTATCCATATCGAACAACAGACTCTGTTCGAGTACACCGGCAACTACAGCGCGTTTGAAGTTCAGCGCGCCACGCGCCTGGCGCAACAGCAGGCGATGTATGAGAGTCAGCAGGAGCGTGTGGCGCATCTGCAAAGCTACATCGACCGTTTCCGCGCTAAAGCGACCAAGGCCAAGCAGGCGCAAAGCCGTATCAAGATGCTGGAGCGTATGGAGCTGATTGCGCCGGCTCATGTCGACAACCCGTTCCATTTCAGCTTCCGCGCGCCGGAAAGCCTGCCGAACCCGCTGCTGAAGATGGAAAAAGTCAGCGCAGGTTATGGCGATCGCATCATTCTGGAATCCATCAAGCTGAACCTGGTGCCCGGCTCGCGTATCGGCCTGCTGGGTCGCAACGGCGCGGGGAAATCGACGCTGATCAAGCTGCTGGCGGGCGAACTGGAACCGTTGCACGGTGAAATCGGCCTCGCCAAAGGCATTAAGCTCGGCTACTTCGCCCAGCACCAACTGGAGTTCCTGCGCGCCGATGAATCCCCGCTGCAACATATGGCGCGTCTGGCGCCGCAGGAACTGGAGCAGAAGCTGCGCGACTATCTCGGCGGCTTCGGTTTCCAGGGCGACAAAGTAACGGAAGAGACGCAACGTTTCTCCGGCGGCGAGAAAGCGCGCCTGGTACTGGCGCTGATCGTCTGGCAGCGTCCAAATCTGCTGCTGCTCGATGAACCGACCAACCACCTGGATCTCGACATGCGTCAGGCGCTCACCGAAGCGCTGATTGATTTCGAAGGCGCATTGGTCGTCGTGTCGCACGACCGCCACCTGATTCGCTCCACCACTGACGACCTCTATCTGGTTCACGACAAAAAGGTCGAACCGTTCGACGGCGACCTGGAGGATTATCAGCAATGGCTGAGCGACGTGCAGAAACAGGAAAACCAGGCCGACAACGCGCCGAAGGAAAACAACGCCAACAGCGCTCAGTCACGCAAAGATCAGAAGCGTCGCGAAGCCGAGCTACGCACTCTGACGCAACCGCTGCGTAAAGAGATTACCCGTCTGGAAAAAGAGATGGAAAAGCTCAACGCCCAACTGGCGCAGGCGGAAGAGAAGCTTGGCGACAGCAGCCTGTATGACCCAAGCCGTAAAGCGGAGATGACCGAGTGTCTGCAACTGCAGGCCAGCGCCAAATCCGGGCTGGAAGAATGTGAAATGGCATGGCTTGAGGCGCAGGAGCAGCTTGAGCAGATGATGCAGAACGACTAAGAGCCTATCCCATTAGGCTATTTTATTCGCCATTTTAGGGCCGGGCAGTGCTCGAAATCCTCACGTACTATGTGTACGCTCCGGTTTCTGCGCGCTGTCCGGCCCCAAACTGGCTTCAACAATTACGCCTACTGGGATAGGCTCTAACGCACGTGGCGGACGATGAACCTGTCAATTACCGATGACATTACCTTCCGCAAGCTCACCATCTTAATGATGCTTGTGGAGAAGGGTAACATCGCCCGCACCGCCGAGGCGCTGCACACGCTGGAAGAGAACGTTCGTGGTCCGCTGTTCGTCCATAAAGGCCTCTTAGGTACTCGCCCCGGTATAAAGATTACCGTTGCGGTCGGCAGCACCGGAACAGAAGCCTGCGTTATGTGATTTAGCGGCAAAGGTTGCCGTGATTTATTTTCGTCAGCGCGTCGTTCACGCCAAATAATTTAAACGTCACCTCATCAACGCCAAGATTTTTCAGACGCGCAGTGTGTTTTTTAATATAAGCCTGCGCCGTTTCTTCGGATTCAAACAAGTAAATGCCGCCAGCTTGCTGGTTTTTCTCGCTTTCTGTCCAGATTTTCCAGATGAAGCCCGGCTCCTCATTGATAGACTCCGCCAGCCCGACCAGTTGCTGAGTCATCTCCTCGCCAAAAGGGCCGCTAAAGTTAAAATGGATCTGTAAAAGTGTCTTCGACATGCCTTCTCCTTGAGTCACATAACTATCGTGTTGCCACACTACCACGATTAATTCGGCTGATGCAGGGGTTCACGCGATTTCTGTGGGGTATTGCGCGCGCCTTGCATACCGCCCCCTCTGGTGAAATGAGGCGCAATTTTATTTCGCCAGACGACCAATTGAACGTAAAATCACATATTGACTAATCTGTGAACCTTATGCGCGGTATAGTATTGTTTCCAATTATCAATTGTTCTGGTGCTATGGTTGAGATCACGTCCACAGAAATGACCCCGCCTGTCAATGACTCGCATGAATTTATTCCCATGCGTGGCATTCGTAATCGCCATTTACAAACTATGCTGCCGCGCTTAATCCGCCGCAAAGTGAAGTTCAACGCCCACTGGCAGCGGCTGGAGCTACCGGACGGCGATTTTGTCGATCTGGCATGGAGCGAAGAACCGCAACAGGCAAAGCATAAACCGCGGCTGGTGGTCTTTCACGGTCTGGAAGGCAGCCTGAACAGCCCCTATGCCCACGGGCTGATTGAGGCGGCGCAAAAGCGCGGCTGGCTGGGCGTGGTGATGCACTTTCGCGGCTGTAGCGGCGAACCCAACCGTCTGAATCGTATTTACCACTCCGGTGAAACGGAGGACGGAGCCTGGTTTTTACGCTGGCTACAGCGGGAGTTCGGCGCCGTTCCGACAGCCGCCGTGGGCTATTCGCTCGGCGGTAATATGCTGGCGTGCCTGCTGGCGAAAGAAGGCCGCGATATTCCCATCGAGGCGGCGGTGATTGTTTCTGCGCCCTTTGTTCTCGAAGCCTGTAGCTACCACATGGACAAAGGGTTTTCCCGCGTCTATCAGCGTTATTTGCTTAATCTGTTAAAAGCGAATGCGTCACGCAAGCTGGCGGCGTATCCCGGGTCGCTGCCGGTGAATCTGGCGCAACTGAAATCAATGCGCCGAATTCGCGAGTTTGACGACCTGATCACCGCGAAAATTCACGGCTTTGCCGACGCCATCGACTACTATCGTCAGTGTAGCGCCATGCCGTTGCTTAACCAGATTGCTAAACCGACGCTGATTATTCACGCTAAAGACGATCCGTTTATGGATCATCACGTGATCCCTAAAGCGGAAGATCTGCCCCCGCAGGTGGAGTATCAGCTGACTGAGCATGGCGGACACGTAGGATTTATCGGCGGTACGCCGCTGCGCCCTGAAATGTGGCTGGAACGCCGAATTCCTGACTGGCTGACAACGTACCTGGAGGCGTCATCATGATCATTCCCTGGCAGGGGCTCGCCCCCGACACGCTGGACAACCTGATCGAAAGCTTTGTGTTGCGCGAAGGCACCGATTATGGTGAACATGAACGTTCGCTTGAACAAAAAGTCGCTGACGTAAAACGCCAACTGCAATCCGGCGAGGCCGTGCTGGTATGGTCTGAATTACATGAAACGGTCAATATTATGCCGAAAAAGCAGTTTCGCGAATAAAACGCCTTTGCCGACAATACATTATTACTAAAGCTCAATCATGGAGTTGCCATGTCAGCCAAACATCCGGTGATAGCAGTAACAGGGTCAAGCGGCGCGGGGACCACCACCACCAGCCTCGCGTTTCGTAAAATTTTCGCGCAGTTAAATCTGCACGCCGCCGAGGTGGAAGGCGACAGTTTTCATCGTTACACCCGCCCGGAAATGGACATGGCGATCCGCAAAGCGCGTGACGCCGGGCGGCATATCAGCTATTTCGGGCCTGAAGCCAATGACTTCAGCCTACTGGAACATACCTTTATTGAGTACGGGCAGACGGGTAAAGGCCAGTCGCGTAAATATCTGCATACCTATGATGAAGCCGTACCGTGGAATCAGGTTCCCGGCACGTTTACGCCCTGGCAGCCGCTTCCCGAACCGACCGATGTGCTGTTTTATGAAGGACTGCACGGCGGCGTCGTCACCCCGCAACATGATGTCGCGCGTCATGTTGATCTGTTGGTTGGCGTGGTGCCTATCGTCAACCTTGAGTGGATTCAGAAACTGATTCGCGACACCAGCGAGCGCGGACACTCCCGTGAAGCGGTGATGGATTCCGTGGTGCGTTCCATGGACGACTACATCAATTACATTACGCCGCAGTTCTCGCGTACCCATATCAACTTCCAGCGCGTACCGACCGTCGACACGTCCAATCCGTTCGCCGCAAAGGGTATTCCCTCGCTGGATGAGAGTTTTGTGGTGATCCATTTTCGCAACCTGGAAGGGATCGATTTTCCCTGGCTCCTGGCGATGCTCCAGGGCTCGTTTATTTCTCACATTAATACATTAGTGGTGCCGGGCGGCAAAATGGGGCTGGCGATGGAGCTGATTATGTTGCCGCTGGTGCAACGATTAATGGAAGGCAAAAAAATCGAATAACCGCGGTGAAATGCCCGATGGCGCTACGCTTATCGGGCCTACGAGATAAAAACGGGTAGGCCGGATAAAGCCACGCCGCCATCCGGCATCACATGTTACGCCGCAATCACTTCATACGAATGGGTAATATTGACCGCTTTTTCCAGCATTAGCGCCACCGAGCAATATTTTTCCGCGGAGAGATCGACAGCGCGCGCGACGGCAGCCTCTTTCAGATCGCTGCCGGTAACGATAAAATGCAGATTAATGTGCGTAAACAGGCGCGGCGCGTCTTCCCGGCGCTCGGATGTCAGCTTCACTTCGCAGTTGGTGACATTCTGACGGCCCTTTTGCAGGATTGATACCACATCAATAGCGCTACATCCGCCAGCCGCCATTAATACCATCTCCATCGGACTCGGCGCTTTGTCACCGGAGTTGCCATCCATTAAAATCTGGTGGCCGGAGGAGGACTCTCCGAGGAACGTGAGCCCTTCAACCCACTTTACACGCGCTTGCATATTTCGTAACTCCAATGTTTCAATTTTCCTGAAAGATTACGCGCATACAACAAAAGTCGCAATGGAAGGCGACCTGGGTCATGCTGAAGCGAGACACCAGGAGACACACGGCGAAAGCTATGCTAAAACAGACAAGATGCTACAGTAATACATTGACGTACTGCATGTATGCAGAGGACATCACATTACAGGCTACAATCTATTTTCGTAGCCCCCTTCCCAGGTAGCGGGAAGTATATTTTTGCAACCCCAGAGACAGTGCCGTTTTCTGGCTCTGGAGACAGCTTATAACAGAGGATAACCGCGCATGGTGCTTGGCAAACCGCAAACAGACCCGACTCTTGAATGGTTCTTGTCTCATTGCCACATTCATAAGTACCCGTCAAAGAGCACGCTGATTCACCAGGGTGAAAAAGCAGAAACGCTGTACTACATCGTTAAAGGCTCCGTGGCAGTGCTGATCAAAGATGAAGAAGGGAAAGAAATGATCCTTTCTTATCTGAATCAGGGTGATTTTATTGGTGAACTGGGCCTGTTTGAAGAAGGCCAGGAACGCAGCGCCTGGGTACGTGCGAAAACCGCATGTGAGGTCGCTGAAATTTCCTACAAAAAATTTCGCCAATTAATCCAGGTCAACCCGGATATTCTGATGCGCCTCTCTTCCCAGATGGCTCGTCGCTTACAAGTCACCTCTGAAAAAGTAGGTAACCTCGCCTTCCTTGACGTCACCGGGCGTATCGCTCAGACGCTGCTGAATCTGGCGAAACAGCCCGATGCCATGACGCACCCGGATGGGATGCAGATCAAAATCACCCGTCAGGAAATCGGCCAGATCGTCGGCTGCTCCCGCGAAACCGTTGGTCGTATTTTGAAAATGCTGGAAGATCAAAACCTGATCTCCGCGCATGGCAAGACCATCGTCGTCTACGGCACCCGTTAATTCCGTCAGAATGGCGCGTTTTATCATGCGCCATTTTTGTTTGCATCGATGTGGCGAAGACTGATTTATCACCCAGAGATTAATTACGCACTACGGCAAACGCTGGTGCTGTGTCTGCCTGTGGCTGTCGGTTTATTGATAGGCCAGCTACACCTGGGCTTGCTTTTCTCTCTCGTTCCCGCCTGCTGCAACATTGCAGGTCTGGATACCCCGCACAAACGTTTTTTTAAACGCCTGATCATCGGCGCGTCGCTGTTCGCCGGATGCAGTCTGGTAACGCAACTTCTGCTGGCGGAATCCATCCCCCTGCCGTTGATCCTGACCGGGCTGACGCTGGTGCTTGGCGTGACGGCGGAAATTAGCCCGCTTCACGCGCGGCTACTGCCAGCGTCGCTGATTGCCGCCATCTTTACCCTGAGTCTTGCGGGATACATGCCCGTCTGGGAGCCGCTGCTCATTTATGCGCTGGGCACGCTATGGTACGGCGTGTTTAACTGGTTTTGGTTCTGGCTATGGCGCGAACAGCCGCTGCGCGAGTCATTGAGTTTGTTATACCGTGAACTGGCCGATTATTGTGAAGCGAAATACAGCCTGCTCACCCAACATATCGATCCGGAAAAAGCGCTGCCTCCCCTGCTGATACGCCAGCAAAAAGCGGTCGATCTCATTACCCAGTGTTACCAACAGATGCATATGCTTTCGGCGCACAACAATAATGATTACAAGCGTCTACTACGGGCTTTTCAGGAAGCGATGGATTTGCAGGAACACATCTCCGTCAGCTTGCATCAGCCGGAAGAGGTACAGAAACTGGTAGAACGCAGCCATGCGGAAGAGGTGATTCGCTGGAATGCGCAAACGGTCGCCGCCCGTCTGCGCGTGCTGGCGGATGACATTCTTTATCATCGTCTGCCGACGCGCTTCTCCATGGAAAAACAGATTGGCGCTCTGGAGAAGATCGCCAATCAGCATCCTGAAAATCCGGTAGGCCAGTTCTGCTATTGGCACTTCAGTCGAATCGCCCGTGTGCTGCGTACTCAGCGACCGCTGTACGCCCGCGACCTGATGGCCGATAAACAGCGTCGTTTGCCGCTACTTCCGGCGCTGAAAAATTATATGTCTCTTAAATCGCCGGCGCTACGCAACGCCGGACGCATCAGCGTGATGATGAGCATCGCCAGTCTGATGGGCAGTGCGTTGCACCTGCCTAAACCGTACTGGATACTCATGACGGTGCTGTTTGTCACCCAAAACGGCTATGGCGCGACACGCGTGCGTATTCTGCACCGTTCGGTCGGAACGCTGGTCGGCCTGGTGATTGCCGGCGTCACGCTGCACTTACATATTCCCGAAAGCATTACGCTGGCGGTCATGCTGGTACTAACGCTGGCAAGTTATCTGATTATTCGTAAAAACTACGGCTGGGCGACGGTCGGCTTTACGGTGACGGCGGTATACACCATCCAGTTACTGACGTTAAACGGAGAGCAGTTTATTGTGCCGAGGCTGATCGATACGCTGATTGGCTGTTTAATTGCCTTTGGCGGCATGGTCTGGCTGTGGCCGCAATGGCAAAGCGGGCTATTACGTAAAAACGCCCATGATGCGCTGGAAGCCGATCAAGAAGCTATCCGACTGATCCTCAGTAACGATCCGCAGGCCACCCCGCTCGCTTATCAAAGAATGCGGGTCAACCAGGCGCATAACACGTTATTCAACTCGTTAAATCAGGCAATGCAGGAACCCGGATTCAATACCCACTATCTGTCGGATATGAAACTATGGGTCACGCACAGCCAGTTTATTGTCGAGCATATCAACGCCATGACGACGCTGGCGCGGGAACACACCATGCTGACGCCGGATCTGGCGCAGCGCTATCTGGAATCTTGCGAGATTGCGATTCAGCGCTGCCAGCAGCGCCTGGAGTACGACAGGCCAGGCGGCTCCGGCGATGTCAACATTCTGGAGTCGCCGGACATGCCGTCACATGGCTTATTGAGCACTCTGGAACAACATTTACAGCGCATCATTGGCCATCTGAACACCATGCACACCATTTCGTCGATGGCCTGGCGTCAGCGTCCGCATCACGGTATCTGGCTGAGTAAGCGGCTACGGGATACAAAAGGTTAAGACCGACTGCCGGATGCGCTACGCTTATCCGGCAATCCGCCATCAGGCAACCACCTTTCCTACCGCCTGCGCAAAGCGCTGCATTCCTTCATTGATATCCGCCTCTTCCACCACCAGCGACGGGGCAAAACGCATCACGTCTGCTCCGGCATTGAGCACCATCACACCGGCCTCCGCGCCTGCGTACAGAAAATCGCGCGCCCGACCTTTATACTTCGGCTTCAGTTCCGCGCCAATCAGCAGCCCCATGCCGCGAATATCGCTGAAAATGTCAAATTGCTCGTCAATCGCCTGCAAATGTTGCACAAACTGTTGCCGCTTAGTGTGAATGCCTTGTAGTACCTCTGGCGTATTAATAATATCGAATGCCGCGCCAGCCACCGCACAGGCCAGCGGATTGCCGCCATAGGTTGAACCATGCGAACCAACATGGAAGGCCGAGGCGATCTCCTGCGTGGTCAGCATGGCGCTCACCGGAAAACCGCCGCCTAACGCTTTGGCGCTGGTGAGGATATCCGGCGTGACGCCGTAGTGCATATAGGCAAACAGGTCTCCGGTGCGCCCCATCCCGCACTGCACTTCATCAAACACCAGCAACGCCTGATGCTCGTCACACAGGTCGCGTAACCCTTTGAGGAATTCCGGTGTAGCCGCCTGCACGCCGCCTTCACCCTGAATCGGCTCGACCACCACCGCGCAGGTGTGGTCATCCATTACCGCTTTCACCGCATGAAGATCGTTGAAGGGAACGTGAACAATATCGGCGGGTTTCGGCCCAAAGCCGTCGGAATATTTCGGCTGCCCGCCTACAGAGACGGTAAACAAGGAACGGCCATGAAAAGCGTTATGGAAGGCAATGATTTTCGTTTTGAACGGGCTATGGCGCACGCAGGCATAATGACGCGCCAGTTTAAAAGCGGTTTCGTTCGCTTCGGTGCCAGAATTCATAAACAGCACGCGCTCGGCAAACGTGGCGTCGATCAGTTTACGTCCCAGACGCAACGCCGGTTCATTGGTAAAAACGTTACTGGTATGCCACAAGGTTTCCCCCTGGGATTTCAGCGCCTCGACCAGCGCCGGATGGCAATGGCCCAGCGCAGTCACTGCAATCCCGCCGGCGAAATCGATATACTCTTTGCCCTGCTGATCCCATACGCGGCTGCCTTTACCTTTGACCGGAATAAAGTCCGCCGGTGCATAAACAGGCAGAATCACCTCATCAAAAGTTGCGCGCGTAATAGCCGTTTGTTCAGTTGCCATATCATTACCACCCGGTTAAGCAGAAAATTCAGTGAAATTATACTCACAAAATATGAATAAAAAATCACTCAATGACAACCATTAATCAACGTTGAAGAAAATTTTCCAGTAGCGCGTGTCCCTGTTCGCTAAGAATACTTTCCGGGTGGAACTGCACGCCTTCCAGATCCCACTCGCGGTGGCGAATGCCCATAATCTCCTGCGTTTCGCTCCAGGCGGTGATCTCAAAACACTCTGGCAACGTGGCAGGGTCGACAATCAGCGAGTGGTAACGTGTCACGGTTAACGGGCTGGGCAATCCCCGAAACACGCCCTGTCCATTATGCGTAACAGGTGACGTTTTACCGTGCATCACTTTCGCTGCCCGCACCACCGACGCGCCAAAGGCCTGCGCCATCGCCTGATGACCCAGGCAAACGCCCAGCATCGGAATACGTCCGGCATAATGGCGGATGACCGCCAGTGAAATGCCAGCGTCATTTGGCGTACAGGGGCCAGGAGAGATAACGATTTTTTGCGGGTTCAAAGCGTCAATGTGCGCCAGCGTCAGCGCATCATTGCGCCGAACCTGCACTTCCGCGCCCAGTTCACAAAAATACTGGTAGAGGTTCCAGGTAAAGGAATCATAGTTATCGATAAGCAGGATCATGGCGGCTCCGGGTCAGTAGAACCGCCCTATTTTACTCAGTTTCGCGAGCTTCGCTTATCGCTTTCTGAAAAATCGCCCGCAAAGCGGAGAGATCGCCCATCGCGCCGCTCTGGTTCGCCTGCTTCCATGTTTCAACCGCAATACCTTGCCAACTCAGCGCGTAGCCTGCATGTAGCGCCAGTTGTTCAAAGAAGATGCGCTGCGCCAGCCCGCTCCCCAAACGAAACGGATGAAGCACATTAATTTCACAGTAGTAATGCGCCAGCCGCTCGACAAACTTCTCGTGCGCCAGACCAACCAGGTAGCCCTCTTCTTCCAGATCCTGCATCAGAGCGTTGCCCTCTTTTTCGATATAGGCAAAGTGGCAGAAACGGGTATCGCCCTGGTAAATATCGACCTCCCGCAGTTGCCCTGCCCAGTCGAAAATATCCTGATAGAGCTGGCGATGAATCGCGCACAGATGAGGCAAGCCGCGTATCAGCGGCCCCAGTTCAATCGTGGCGGCACGGAGCGCGGTCATTTCATATGCCGCTTGCGCCAGTCGCTGGGCCTGATGAATCCCCAGCCGATTACGCATCACATTCAACCCCGGATAGAGGTACGGATCGCGCCCTTCGCCAAATTTATCGCTCATAGTGCCTCCGAAGCTCGTCAAGACGTGCCAGCGCTTCATCGGCGGTCAGGGTTACTAAGGGGATCTCAATACCTTCGAGACGGCAGCTTTGCTGGAAGTTAACGTTGCGCCGCTGTTCCCAAAAGCGTGACTTTTGTTTATCGGTAAGTTTCTTCACCTGGCCTCCCTGAATATGCCTGTGCTTGACCACAAGTATAAACAGCAATTTCAGGTTACGCTGAGACAGGGAGAAAACGCGGGCGGCTCGCACCCGCGCAGGCATGTTTTATGGCAGGACTTTCGCGGAAAGGATAACGACTGGTTTTGTCGGCACATTCTGATAAGGCCCGACATCGTGCGTCGGTACCTGTGAGATTTTATCGGCGACATCCATACCTTTTACCACTTTACCAAATACCGCATAGCCAAAGTCGCGCTGGCCGTGGTCGAGAAAAGCGTTATCCGCGACGTTAATAAAGAACTGGCTGGTGGCGCTGTCTTTATCTGCGGTGCGAGCCATCGCGATCGTGCCGCGAGTATTACGCAGACCGTTGTCGGCTTCATTCTTAATCGGCGGATTCGGTTTCTTCTGCTGCATCTGCTCGTTAAAACCACCACCCTGAATCATAAAGCCAGGAATAACGCGGTGAAACGTAGTGTTGTTATAGAAACCACTGTTGACGTAATCGACAAAGTTTTTCACAGAAACCGGCGCTTTCTGGCTGTTCAGCTCCAGCTCAATATTCCCGGCGGAGGTGGTTAACAGCACATGAGGATCACCTTTTGCTGCCAACGCTACGGGAGAAAGAGCAGAAAGAGCGAAAACAGCTGCGACAGCCGCCAGAGTCGATTTGAGCATGAGATTTCCTTAAAGAGAGCAGAAATAAAGCAAGTGGAATGATTCTAAAGAGCCTTCCTGGGCCAGGCCAGCCCTTTACCTAATTTTACGTACATGAAACAAATGTAACGTTACGACGCAACGCCTTGTCCTTGCAATATGATGTGACAAACATCACATTAAAAAATGTAATGAACATTACTATCACTAATAATTATTTAAATGCATCACAAAAGCGCCTAAAATCTGCCCGCTTAACGCGCCCTCCACGCGCTTCACTTCTCTTCAAGGCCAGACATGACTAACAGCAACCGCATCAAGCTCACATGGATCAGCTTTCTTTCCTACGCCCTGACCGGGGCGCTGGTGATTGTCACCGGGATGGTGATGGGAAATATCGCAGACTATTTTCAGCTGCTCGTTTCCAGCATGAGTAACACCTTTACTTTCCTGAATGCCGGGATTTTGATCTCGATCTTCCTCAATGCGTGGCTGATGGAAATCATCCCGCTGAAAACACAGCTACGCTTTGGTTTTATCCTGATGGTGCTGGCGGTGGCCGGGCTGATGTTCAGCCATAGCCTGGCGTTGTTCTCAGCGGCGATGTTTGTGCTGGGGCTGGTCAGCGGGATCACCATGTCGATTGGCACCTTCCTGATTACGCAACTGTATGAAGGGCGTCAGCGCGGTTCCCGACTGCTGTTTACCGACTCCTTCTTCAGCATGGCGGGGATGATTTTTCCTATGGTCGCCGCCTTCCTGCTGGCGCGTAGTATTGAGTGGTACTGGGTCTACGCCTGCATCGGCCTGGTCTACCTGGCGATTTTCATCCTGACCTTCGGCTGTGAATTTCCGGCGCTGGGTAAACATGCGCAGCACTCTCAGGCGCCTGTCGTCAAAGAAAAATGGGGCATTGGCGTACTGTTTCTGGCCGTCGCCGCGCTGTGCTATATCCTCGGTCAATTAGGCTTTATCTCCTGGGTGCCGGAATACGCCAAAGGCCTCGGCATGAGCCTGAATGACGCCGGGGCGCTGGTGAGTGATTTCTGGATGTCCTATATGTTTGGCATGTGGGCGTTCAGCTTTATCCTGCGCTTTTTCGATCTGCAACGCATTCTGACCGTACTGGCGGGTATGGCGGCGGTACTGATGTATCTGTTTATTACCGGCACGCAGGCGCATATGCCGTGGTTTATTCTGACGCTGGGCTTCTTCTCCAGCGCCATTTATACCTCCATCATTACGCTGGGATCGCAGCAAACGAAAGTGGCCTCGCCTAAGCTGGTTAACTTTATTCTGACCTGCGGCACTATCGGAACGATGCTGACCTTCGTCGTCACCGGCCCGATTGTGGCGCACAGCGGTCCACAGGCGGCGTTACTCACCGCGAATGGTCTGTATGCGGTGGTCTTTGTGATGTGCTTTGCGCTCGGCTTTGTCTCCCGTCATCGCCAGCATAGTTCGCCAGCGGCGCATTGATAATGATTGCCGGATGGCGACGCGATGCGTCTTATCCGGCCTACAGCGTAAGCTATTGGTAGGCCGGATAAGGCGACGTCGCCCTCCGGCACTCTATCCCCTCCTGACGGGGTAGGCCTGTTGGCCTAAAAACCCCTCATTTTGTATGTTATTTGTACAAACCTGAAAAGCCTGACAATTCCGCCACTTATAAAAATCCAGACAAATCAGCCATATACCCATTAAGAGGTATATAAAGGTGAATTTGATTTACATCAATAAGCGGGGTTGCTGAATCGTTAAGGTAGGCGGTAATAGAAAAGAAATCGAGGCAAAAATGAGCAAAGTCAGACTCGCTATTATCGGTAATGGTATGGTCGGCCACCGCTTTATTGAGGATCTCCTTGATAAATCCGACGCTAGCCTGTTCGACATTACCGTGTTCTGTGAAGAACCCCGTAAAGCCTATGACCGTGTCCACCTGTCATCCTACTTCTCTCACCACACCGCGGAAGAGCTCTCTCTGGTGCGTGAAGGATTTTACGAGAAGCACGGCGTAAAGGTACTGGTTGGCGAACGCGCAATTACCATTAACCGTCAGGAGAAAGTGATTCACTCCAGCGCGGGTCGTACCGTTTATTATGACAAGCTGATCATGGCGACCGGTTCCTATCCGTGGATTCCGCCGATTAAAGGCTCCGAAACCCAGGATTGCTTCGTTTACCGTACCATTGAAGACCTCAACGCTATCGAAGCCTGCGCCCGCCGCAGCAAGCGCGGGGCGGTGGTCGGCGGCGGTCTGCTGGGGCTGGAAGCCGCTGGCGCGCTGAAAAACCTCGGCGTGGAAACGCACGTCATTGAATTTGCGCCAATGCTGATGGCGGAACAACTCGATCAAATGGGCGGCGAGCAGCTACGTCGCAAGATCGAAAGCATGGGCGTGCGTGTACACACCAGTAAAAACACGCAAGAGATTGTTCAGCAGGGTAACGAAGCGCGTAAGACTATGCGTTTTGCCGATGGCAGCGAGCTGGAAGTCGATTTTATCGTCTTCTCTACCGGTATTCGCCCCCGCGACAAGCTGGCTACCCAGTGCGGTCTGGCCGTCGCGCAGCGCGGCGGGATCGTGATTAACGACACCTGCCAGACGTCCGACCCGGATATCTACGCTATCGGCGAGTGCGCCAGTTGGAACAACCGCGTTTACGGTCTGGTCGCACCAGGCTATAAAATGGCCCAGGTCGCCGTTGACCATATCCTCGGCAGTGAAAACGCCTTTGAAGGGGCGGATCTCAGCGCCAAGCTGAAGCTGCTGGGCGTGGACGTCGGCGGCATCGGCGACGCGCATGGCCGCACGCCGGGCGCGCGTAGTTACGTTTACCTCGATGAAAGCAAAGAAGTCTACAAACGTCTAATTGTCAGCGAAGATAACAAAACGCTGCTCGGCGCAGTACTGGTCGGCGACACCAGCGATTACGGCAATTTGCTGCAACTGGTACTGAACGCCATCGAACTGCCGGAAAACCCGGATTCGCTGATCCTGCCGTCGCACGCGGGCAGTGGTAAACCCGCTATCGGCGTGGATAAACTGCCGGACAGCGCGCAGATCTGCTCCTGCTTCGATGTGACTAAAGGCGATCTGATCGCCGCTATCAATAAAGGCTGCCATACCGTGGCGGCGCTGAAAGCGGAAACCAAAGCCGGAACCGGCTGCGGCGGCTGCATCCCGCTGGTGACGCAGGTACTGAACGCCGAACTGGCGAAACAGGGTATTGAAGTCAACAACAACCTGTGCGAGCACTTTGCTTATTCTCGTCAGGAACTGTTCCACTTAATCCGCGTGGAAGGTATCAAAACCTTTGAAGAACTGCTGGCGAAACACGGTAAAGGCTACGGCTGCGAAGTGTGTAAGCCGACCGTCGGTTCGCTGCTGGCGTCGTGCTGGAACGAATACATCCTCAAGCCGCAGCACACGCCGCTGCAGGATACTAACGATAACTTCCTGGCGAATATTCAGAAAGACGGCACCTACTCGGTGATCCCGCGCTCGGCGGGCGGTGAAATCACCCCGGAGGGTCTGGTGGCCGTGGGGCGTATCGCCCGCGAGTTTAACCTCTATACCAAAATCACCGGTTCTCAGCGTATCGGCCTGTTTGGCGCGCAAAAAGACGATCTGCCGGAAATCTGGCGTCAGTTGATTGAAGCCGGTTTCGAAACCGGTCACGCGTACGCCAAAGCGCTGCGGATGGCGAAAACCTGCGTCGGCAGCACCTGGTGCCGCTACGGCGTGGGCGACAGCGTCGGTTTCGGCGTCGAGCTGGAAAACCGCTACAAAGGCATTCGTACCCCGCACAAAATGAAGTTCGGCGTCTCCGGCTGTACCCGTGAATGTGCGGAAGCGCAGGGCAAAGATGTCGGCATTATCGCGACAGAAAAAGGCTGGAACCTGTACGTCTGCGGTAACGGCGGCATGAAACCGCGTCATGCGGATCTGCTGGCAGCCGATCTCGATCGCGACACGCTGATCAAGTACCTCGACCGCTTTATGATGTTCTACATCCGTACTGCCGACAAACTGACCCGTACCGCGCCGTGGCTGGATAATCTGGAAGGCGGCATCGAGTATCTGAAATCGGTCATCATCGACGATAAGCTGGGCCTGAACGAACATCTGGAAGAAGAGATGGCGCGCCTGCGTGCAGCGGTGGTCTGCGAGTGGACGGAGACCGTCAACACGCCAGCGGCGCAGGTTCGTTTCAAACACTTCATCAACAGCGACAAACGCGACCCAACTGTCCAGGTTGTGCCTGAACGCGAACAGCATCGTCCGGCCACGCCGTATGAACGCATCCCGGTCACTCTGGTGGAGGAAAACGCATGAGCCAGTGGCAAAACATCTGCAAAATTGATGACATCCTGCCGGGAACCGGCGTCTGCGCGCTGTCAGGCGGCGAGCAGGTGGCGATTTTCCGTCCTTACCATAGCGATCAGGTGTTTGCGATCAGCAATATCGACCCGTTCTTTGAGGCCAGTGTGCTGTCTCGTGGGCTGATTGCGGAACACCAGGGCGAACTGTGGGTCGCCAGCCCGTTGAAAAAGCAGCGCTTCCGCCTGAGCGATGGGCTGTGCATGGAAGATGAGCAGTTCTCTGTGAAACAGTACGACGCGCGGGTAAAAGACGGCGTGGTGCAGTTGCGCGGTTAATTATTTTTGGGAGGCGCAACGCCTCCCCTTTTTTGACGTACTTGTAGGTCTTTTATTGGTAGGCCTGATAAGCGTAGCGCCATCAGGCAATTGCAAAAGCACATTGCCGGATGGCGGCATAAATGCCTTATCCGGCCTACGGTTACGATTTCTTTTTATTTTTTGTACTTCAAGGATAATCAAATGTTTACAGACACTATCAATAAGTGTGCGGCTAACGCTGCGCGCATCGCACGCCTGTCGGCGAATAATCCGCTCGGCTTCTGGGTCAGTTCGGCAATGGCCGGGGCTTATGTCGGTCTCGGCATCATTCTTATTTTCACCCTCGGCAATCTGCTCGACCCGTCCGTGCGTCCTTTGGTGATGGGAGCGACCTTCGGTATCGCCTTAACGCTGGTCATCATCGCCGGTTCCGAACTGTTTACCGGCCACACCATGTTCCTGACGCTGGGCGTCAAAGCAGGCACCATCAGCCACGGTCAAATGTGGGCTATCCTGCCGCAAACCTGGCTCGGCAACCTGGTCGGTTCCGTGTTTGTCGCCCTGCTTTACAGCTGGGGAGGCGGCAGTTTGTTGCCGGTCGATACCAGCATCGTTCACTCAGTCGCGCTGGCGAAAACCACCGCGCCCGCCACGGTACTGTTCTTCAAAGGCGCGCTGTGTAACTGGCTGGTTTGTCTGGCAATCTGGATGGCAATCCGCACCGAAGGCACGGCAAAATTTCTTGCTATCTGGTGGTGTCTGCTGGCGTTTATCGCTTCCGGCTACGAGCACTCCGTCGCGAATATGACGCTGTTCGCCCTCTCCTGGTTTGGTCATCACAGCGACGCCTATACCCTGTCCGGAATCGGACACAACCTGTTATGGGTCACTCTGGGTAATACTTTGTCCGGCGTCGTGTTCATGGGATTGGGTTATTGGTATGCTACGCCGAAATCGGAGCGTCCTGTTCCGCAAAAAACCAACCAAATTAAGGTTACAGCCAACCATTAAGGGGTAATGTCGTGGACCATTTGCCTATATTTTGTCAATTACGCGACCGCGACTGTCTGATCGTCGGCGGTGGCGATGTCGCAGAACGCAAAGCACGGTTATTGCTGGAAGCAGGCGCACGTTTAACGGTCAATGCGCTGACCTTTATTCCACAGTTCACCGTATGGGCAAATGAAGGCATGTTGACTCTGGTTGAGGGACCGTTCGACGAAACGCTTCTCGACTCGTGTTGGCTGGCGATCGCGGCCACTGACGACGATACCGTCAACCAGCGCG
Organism: Salmonella sp. SG203; assembly: GCF_013350575.1. Lineage (NCBI taxonomy): Bacteria > Pseudomonadati > Pseudomonadota > Gammaproteobacteria > Enterobacterales > Enterobacteriaceae > Salmonella > Salmonella sp. SG203. The sequence goes on along the minus strand of NZ_SNMT01000007.1, from coordinate 194,304 downwards.
TCAGCGACGCGTCGGAGTCACGCCGTATCTTCTGCAACGTGGTGGATGCGCCGAAAGCCGCCAGCTTTATCATGCCCTCCATTATTGACCGCTCGCCGCTGATGGTCGCCGTCTCCTCGGGCGGCACTTCCCCGGTGCTGGCGCGTCTGCTGCGCGAGAAACTGGAATCGCTGCTGCCGCAGCATCTGGGGCAGGTCGCGCGCTATGCCGGGCAACTCCGCGCCCGAGTGAAAAAGCAGTTTGCCACCATGGGCGAACGTCGTCGCTTCTGGGAAAAATTTTTCGTCAATGACCGGCTGGCGCAGTCGCTGGCGAATGCCGATGAGAAAGCGGTTAACGCGACAACCGAACGCCTGTTTAGCGAACCGCTGGATCACCGTGGCGAAGTCGTGCTGGTCGGTGCCGGACCGGGCGATGCCGGGCTGCTTACGCTGAAAGGATTACAACAAATCCAACAGGCGGATATCGTGGTTTACGATCGCCTCGTTTCCGACGACATTATGAACCTGGTACGCCGCGATGCCGATCGGGTCTTTGTGGGGAAACGCGCGGGTTACCACTGCGTCCCACAGGAGGAAATCAACCAGATCCTGCTGCGTGAAGCGCAAAAAGGTAAACGCGTGGTACGCCTGAAAGGCGGCGATCCCTTTATCTTTGGTCGCGGCGGCGAAGAGCTGGAAACGCTGTGTCATGCCGGTATTCCTTTCTCAGTAGTACCGGGGATTACCGCGGCTTCTGGCTGCTCCGCCTACTCCGGTATTCCGCTAACCCATCGCGATTACGCACAGAGCGTACGTCTGGTCACGGGTCACCTGAAAACCGGCGGCGAGCTGGACTGGGAAAACCTGGCGGCAGAAAAACAGACGCTGGTGTTCTACATGGGGCTGAATCAGGCAGCGACTATCCAGGAAAAACTGATCGCATTCGGTATGGAGGCCAATATGCCGGTTGCGCTGGTGGAAAACGGTACCTCCGTAAAGCAACGCGTCGTTCACGGTGTGCTGACGCAGCTCGGTGAATTAGCGCAACAGGTTGAAAGCCCGGCGCTGATTATCGTTGGTCGCGTGGTAGCCTTACGCGATAAATTAAATTGGTTCTCTAATCATTAATTAAAATAAAGCCCTGTTATTCAGGGCTTTATTTTACAACTACTCGTAATCTAAAATTATTTTTACTTAAAATTGAATTAAGCAATCCATTTTAAATACACCAAACGAATTTAAATAGCAATTATATTGCGTAAAAACCCTTTCATTCGTCAAATTCACCCGTTATTCATTCACCCAATAAATAATATCGTTAAGCCTTCAATTTGACCTAACCTGGTTATCGGGTGATAAAATAAACACTAAATCATAATTTTCTTCTGGCTATTTCATCATTGCCTGTATCGCTATCCGCATATGTTTAGTACGCAAGGAAATATTAATTAAGGATGAACTCTATGCAAAAGAAAAAACTTATTTCTATCGCTATCGCTTTAACGCTGCAAAGTTATTACATTCCGGCCATCGCCGCAGAGAATAACGATGATGAAAAAGAATGTCCCAGTAATATCGCCTCCCTGCCTAAAGAAAAACGCGCAAAACTCTCACCGACCTGCCTTGCTACATTACCTGAAAATGATAATCACTGGGGCTGGGTTGCTGGCGGCGTTGCCGCACTGGTCGCGGGTGTGGCTATTGGCGTTGAAAATAACGGTGGCGGAGATTCTACTCATTCTTATATTCCCCCTACGCCCGACGATGGCGGCAATGTCACCCCGCCTGACGATGGCAGCGATGACGATGTGACCCCGCCCGATGATAGCGGCGATGACGATGTAACCCCGCCCGACGATAGCGGCGATGACGATGTAACCCCGCCCGACGATAGCGGCGATGACGATGTAACCCCGCCCGATGATAGCGGCGATGACGATGTAACCCCGCCCGATGATAGCGGCGATGACGATGTGACCCCACCCGACGATAGCGGCGATGACGATGTAACCCCACCCGACGATAGCGGCGATGACGATGTAACCCCGCCCGACGATAGCGGCGATGACGATGTAACCCCGCCCGACGATAGCGGCGATGACGATGTAACCCCGCCCGACGATAGCGGCGATGACGATGTAACCCCGCCCGATGATAGCGGCGATGACGATGTGACCCCGCCCGATGATAGCGGCGATGACGATGTGACCCCGCCCGATGACGACGACACGCCCCCGGATGACTCTGTTATAACCTTCAGCAACGGCGTCACCATCGATAAAGGCAAAGACACCCTGGCCTTCGATAGCTTCAAACTGGATAGCGGCAGCGTTCTCGAGGGTGCCGTGTGGAATTATTCAGAACAGAACAACCAGTGGCAGCTCACCACCCTGGACGGCAAAACGCTGAACGTCACCGGTTGGGACGTGACCGACGCTAATGCCGCCGTGATTGAAGGCACCCAGGAAAATGGTCTCTACTGGAAGTATGACAGCCGGGGCTATCTGATCCTTGCCGACGATAAAACCACCGTTATCAGCGGCGACGGCGAATCGCATACCTCCGATCGCGGCATGGATATCAGCGGCCAGGATCGCACCGGCGTGATTATTTCCGGCAATCGAACCGTCAACACGCTCACCGGGGGTTCCAGTGTGACCGACGGCGCCATCGGCATGGTGATCACTGGCGATGGCACCACCAACACCATTTCGGGCCACTCAACGGTGGACAACGCCACCGGCGCGCTGATTTCCGGCAACGGCACCACCACCAATTTCGCCGGTGACATTGCCGTGAGCGGCGGCGGCACCGCCATCATCATCGACGGCGACAACGCCACGATTAAGAATACTGGTACCTCCACCATCAACGGCACAGGCTCCACCGGCACCGTCATTGACGGCAATAACGCCCGCGTCAACAATGACGGTGATATGACCATCACCGATGGCGGCACCGGTGCTCACATCACCGGCGATAACACAGTTATCGATAACGCCGGGGATACCACCGTCAGCGGCGCAGGCTCCACGGCGCTGCATATCGACGGCGACAATGCGCTCATTATCAATGAAGGTAATCAGACTATCTCCGGCGGCGCCATTGGTACGCAGATTAACGGCGACGGCGCCCGTATCGCCAATACCGGCGATATCGCCGTCGATGGCGCAGGTTCTGCGGCGGCGATTATTAATGGCGACAACAGCAGCCTGACCCAGGCGGGCGACCTGCTGGTCACCGACGGCGCGATGGGTATTATCACCTACGGCAGCGGCAACGAAGCCAAAAATACCGGCAACGCCACCGTGCGTGACGCAGACTCAGTGGGTTTTGTGGTCGCAGGCGAACAAAACACCTTCAAAAACAAGGGGAATATTGATATCACCCTTAACGGCACCGGCGCGCTGGTGAGCGGTGATACGTCGCAGGCGACGCTGGATGGCGATATTAATGTCACCGCAACAGAGGACGGCGATAACGTTTATCGTGGCGCGACGGGCCTCGACATGACGGGGGATAACAACACGCTGAATATTGTCGGCAGCGTCACGGTCAACGGCGACTATGACAAAGACAGCGTGATGGCCGGCAGCAGCGATACCCTTCTGGGGATGTCTATCAGCGGCAGCAATAATGCGGTGGACCTGACCGGCACGCTCAATATTAACGTCAGCGATATGAGCAACGTGGACGGGCAATATCTGAATACCGTTGGCCTTGATGTGGCGGGTGATGGCAATACCGTGGACTTAGCCGGCGGTATTAATATCAACTACACCGAAGATGCTGATGGCCTCGAATCGGCCGTTACCGGTATAAATATCAGCGGAGACAGTAGCGTAACGCTAAGCGGTGAATCCACGCTCAATATCGCCACCGTCCCCGGCGGTGCGGTGACGCTGGCGAATGTGAGAAATGGCGGCAACTTAACGTTAGATCAAAACTCAACGATTAATATCAATGAAACGGTTATTTCTTCTAATTATTACATGACGCAGGCCCTGTTAACCGCCAGCGGCGAGGGCTCCTCAATCAATAATCAGGGCACTGTCGTTGACGATGGCGCCGTCGCTTTATTACTGGCGGATAGCGGCGCACAGGCACAAAACAGCGGCAAAATTACCGCGTATGCCACAACAGGGACGTCCAGCCGTAATGCGATCGCCGCGGCTAACGGCCAGGGTTCCACCGTTAATAATGAAGCGGAAGGGACAATCACCTTAGTTTCATCATTAACTCCGTTTTCGAGCACCGGCGCGGGCAACTTCCCACTAATCTGGTTCAAAAATACCCTGTACGCCATGCTGGCAGAGGATTACGGCGAGGTGAGCAACGACGCCGGCGCCACCATATATTTGCAGGGCGCAGGGGTATACGGCGTATCCGCCAGTAAAGGTACTGCGCTCAATGCGGGTGATATCTACCTGGACGGCTTTGTCCCGACGCTGGATGAGGAAAACAATATCACCGGCAAAACTTACTGGGCGCCACCGAGCCTTTATGTCACCAGCGCCGCGATGGTCGCAGGCACCACCGACAGCGGTTATGGCGACGCCACCGCCATCAACACCGGTAAGATTACCGTTAATAACGCCGGGTTCGGCATGATGGCGCTTAATGGCGGCAGCGCCATTAACCAGGGCGTGATCACCCTGACCGCCGATGAGGGCGTGACTGGACAGGAAAACGAGTTGGTCGGCATGGCGGCGCTGAACGGCGGCGTCGTCATCAACGATACCACCGGCGTGATTAACATTGACGCCGATTACGGTCAGGCGTTTCTGAGCGACAGTTCCAGCTACATCATCAATAACGGCTCCATCAACCTCAACGGCAGCCCGATGGATGAGACTGATTCACACATGGGCGGTACGCCAACGGATAAAATCTGGATCCAGTCCCTGCCCGGCAGCGGCGACATCGACACGCAAACCTCTGACAAGGGGTTCTTCACCAACGGCACGCTGGCCAACTACGGAACTGAAACCCTGAACGGGGATGTGGATGTTAATGGCGGCTGGCTGTACAACGAGGCCGGTGCCTCGCTCACCGTCAACGGTAGCCTGACGATTTACGGCGGGGCTAACGCGCTGGCCAACTACGGGACGCTGGACGCGGACACTATCTCCACCTGGCACAGCCTCTTTAATGAAAAGGGCGGCAGCATCACCACCGATCTGTTAACCCTTAACGGCGACATCACCCTTTACAATGATGGTGATTTTACCGGCTCCATCGCGGGTGACAGCTACAAGCAGGAAATCGTTAACACCGGCAACATGACGGTGGCGGAAGACGGCAAATCGCTGGTCAGCGGCAGCTTCTACTTCTATAACCAGCAGGGCGCAACGCTTACCAACAGCGGCAGCGCGGTGGAAGGCGGCGAGAACACCATCATCAACATGACGCGCGTTGACGATTCTATCTCTCAGGTTAACAGTGGCACTATCACCGCCACTAACGGCTACAGCGCCATCACCACGACCAACGGCAGTAACAGTCCCAAATGGATCTGGAACACCGCAACCGGCGTGATTAACGGTATTAACCCGGATGCGCCGCTGATCAATCTGGGCCGTGGCTATAACTTCGGCAACCAGGGCACCATCAACGTGCAGGGCGATAACGCCGTGGCGATTAGCGGTGGTACCAGCAGCTATGAGATTAACCTGGTCAACAGCGGCACCATCAACGTCGGAACCGAGCAGGGCAAGGAGGACGGCACCAACGGCACCGGGCTTATCGGCATCAAAGGCAACGGTAAAGCCACCACCATTAACAACACCGCAGACGGCGTGATCAACGTTTACGCCGATGATTCGTATGCGTTTGGCGGCCAGACCAAAGCCATCATCAACAACGGCGAAATCAACCTGCTGTGCGACAGCGGCTGCGACATCTACGCCCCTGGCACCACCGGTACGCAAAACGACCACAACGGTACGGCGGATATTGTGATCCCGAATGCGTCCACCGCTCCGACCGAGGGTAATATCCCCACGCCGCCAGCGGATCCCAACGCGCCGCAGCAGCTCTCCAACTATATTGTCGGCACCAACGCCGACGGCAGTTCCGGTACGCTGAAAGCCAACAATCTGGTGATTGGCGACAACGTGAAGGTGGATACCGGCTTTACCAGCGGCACGGCGGATACCACCGTGGTGGTGGATAACGCCTTCACCGGCAGCAATATCCAGGGCGCGGACAACATCACCTCCACCAGCGTGGTGTGGAACGCCCAGGGCAGCCAGGACAGTGACGGCAACTTTGACGTCACCATGACCAAAAACGCCTATGCCGATGTGGCGACCGACGGTAGCGTGTCTGACGTGGCGCAGGCGCTGGACGCCGGTTACACCAACAACGAGCTGTACACCAGCCTTAACGTTGGCACCACCGCTGAACTCAACAGTGCGCTGAAACAGGTGAGCGGCAGCCAGGCCAATACGGTATTCCGTGAAGCCCGGGTATTAAGCAACCGCTTCAACATGCTGGCCGACGCCGCGCCGCAGATTAAAGACGGCCTGGCGTTTAACGTGGTGGCGAAAGGCGACCCGCGCGCCGAGCTGGGCAACGACACCCAGTACGACATGCTGGCGCTGCGTCAGAAACTGGACTTAACCGAAAACCAGAACCTGACGCTGGAATACGGTATCGCCCGTCTGGACGGCGATGGTTCGCAAAAAGCGGGCGACAACGGCCTGACCGGCGGCTACAGCCAGTTCTTTGGTCTGAAGCACAGCATGGCGTTTGATGAAGGTCTGGCGTGGAATAACAGCCTACGTTATGACGTACACAACCTCGACAGCAGCCGTTCTGTCGCCTATGGCGATGTTAACAAAATTGCCGATTCCGATGCTCGTCAGCAGTACATGGAATTCCGTAGCGAGGGGGCGAAAACCTTCTCCCTGATGGACGATGCGCTGAAAGTGACGCCGTATGCCGGGGTGAAATTCCGTCACACCATGGAAGATGGTTACAAAGAGCGCAACGCTGGCGATTTTAACCTGTCGATGAACTCTGGCAGCGAAACAGCGGTAGACTCTATTGTCGGCCTGAAGCTGGATTACGCCGGGAAAGACGGCTGGAGCGCCACCGCTACCCTGGAAGGCGGCCCGAACCTGAGCTACAGCAAGAGCCAGCGTACAGCGTCATTACAGGGTGCGGCGGGTCAATCGTTCGGCGTGGATGACGGTCAAAAAGGCGGCGGCGTTAATGGTCTGGCAACCATCGGCGTGAAATATAGCAGCAATGATACCGCGCTACATCTGGATGCATACCAGTGGAAGGAGGACGGTATCAGCGATAAAGGCTTTATGCTTAACGTTAAGAAAACATTTCGTTAAATAAACGACATTATATAACACTAATACAGGCCGCTTATTATTAAGCGGCCTTTTTAAATCATATCCCCTGGTAAAGATAAAGTCCTTATTTGGACTACCTGTATAGTTTAATAATTGCTATCGTACTATACGCTAAATAGATCTTATATTTATTCCACCAGTAGTGCTCGTTTTATCAACAAGGATTTTGAAATGTTTAAATTTGTAAAAATTGCCGTTGTGGCAGGGGTTCTGGCGACGCTTACCGCCTGTACTGGTCATATCGAAAACAAAAAAAATAACTGCAGCTACGATTATTTGCTGCACCCTGCAATTTCTATTTCTAAAATTATTGGCGGTTGCGGCCCGGCTGCCGATCAATAATAGAAACGACTGCGCAGATACAAAAAAAACCGGGATTTCCCGGTTTTTTTACAGTTCTGATAAACGGTACGGCACAGGTGCCTTGTCCAACTTACGTTCGTTGGTAGGCCCGATAAGCTAGCGCCATCGGGCACGCAATAACCCTTACGGTTTCGCCACAAAACCAATGGCTTCGTAAACGGCTTTCAGCGTTTCGGCCGCACGTGCGCTGGCTTTTTCCGCCCCGTCTTTCATCACCTTCTGCAAGAACGCTTCGTCGTTGCGGAAACGGTGATAGCGCTCCTGCAACTCAGACAACATTCCGGAAACCGCCTCCGCCACTTCACCTTTCAAATGGCCATACATTTTACCTTCAAACTGTTTTTCCAGTTCAGGAATGCTCTGACCGGTCACGGCGGAAAGAATATCCAGCAGGTTAGAGACACCCGCTTTCTCTTTCACATCATAACGCACTACCGGCGGCTCGTCGGAGTCAGTGACCGCTCGTTTGATTTTCTTCACTACCGATTTCGGATCTTCCAACAGGCCGATTACGTTATTACGGTTATCGTCCGATTTGGACATTTTCTTCGTCGGCTCCAGCAACGACATCACGCGCGCGCCGGATTTTGGAATAAACGGTTCCGGTACTTTGAAAATATCACCATACAGCCCGTTAAAACGCTGGGCGATATCACGGCTCAGTTCCAGATGCTGCTTCTGATCTTCGCCTACCGGCACCAGATTGGTTTGGTACAGCAGGATGTCTGCCGCCATCAGCACCGGGTAATCAAACAGACCGGCGTTAATGTTTTCCGCATAGCGCGCAGATTTATCTTTAAACTGCGTCATACGGCTCAGCTCGCCGAAATAGGTATAACAGTTCAGCGCCCAGCCAAGCTGCGCATGTTCCGGCACATGGGACTGAACGAAAATAGTGCTCTTTTCAGGATCAATACCACATGCCAGGTACAGCGCCAGCGTATCCAGCGTCGCTTTACGTAGCTGCTGCGCGTCCTGACGCACGGTAATAGCATGTTGGTCTACGATGCAGTAGATGCAATGATAGTCATCCTGCATGTTTACCCACTGACGCAATGCCCCCATATAGTTACCAATGGTCAATTCACCTGAGGGCTGTGCGCCACTAAAAACGATGGGCTTAGTCATTTTTTATTTCCTGGTTATCGCTATGCGGAAGCCCAAGTGCGGGCAAAAGATCGTTAAAACTGTCATAAATGACGTCCGGCTCGCTAAGGGCGATCGCTTCGCCATAATTGTAGCCGTATGTCAGGCCAACCGAAGGGCAGCCCGCCGCTTTTGCAGCCTGAATATCATTACGCGAATCGCCGACAAAAAGCATCTGCTCCGGCATCATGCCCAGCCGGCTTGCCACCAGCAACAGCGGCTCCGGATGCGGCTTCTTATTTTGCACATCATCGCCGCCGATAACCACACTAAAGTATTTGGCGATATCAAGCGATTCCAGCAACGGCGCGACGAACGGCGTCGGCTTATTCGTCACCAGACCTAATGACAATCCGCTGGCGTGCAGCGCGCCCAGCGTGTCGGCGACATGCGGAAATAAAAAAGTGCCCTCTTCCACCACTTCGCCATAATACCTGTCGAACAGTTTACGCAGAATGCGTACCTGTTCCTCGGCAGGAATATCTTCATCAACGGGCGGTTTCCCCATCGTCTTACGCAGCGTGGCGCGCTCTTGGCGAGCCCAGGTCAGCGCGCGTTCCATCAATACGTCTGCGCCGTTACCAATCCAGGTAATCACGCGCTCCTCGCCCGCGACCGGCAGTTCCAGCGCATACAGCGCCATATCCACCGCCGCGGCAAGACCCGGCGCGCTATCCACCAGCGTGCCGTCAAGATCAAAGGCGACGCCCCGAATATTCTGCAACTTATCCATGAGTTACCTTTGCCAGCTCACTGCGCATTTCATCAATCACTTTTTTATAGTCGGGTTTATCGAAAATTGCCGACCCCGCAACAAACATGTCCGCACCTGCTGCGGCGATCTCGCCGATATTGTTCACCTTCACGCCGCCGTCCACTTCCAGGCGAATGTCGTAACCGGACGCATCAATGCGGCGACGCACTTCGCGCAGTTTATCCAGCGTCTGCGGAATAAAAGACTGGCCGCCGAAGCCTGGGTTCACGGACATCAGCAGGATCACATCCAGTTTGTCCATGACGTAATCGAGATAACTGAGCGACGTTGCCGGGTTGAATACCAGCCCCGCTTTACAGCCGTGTTCTTTAATCAGCTGTAGCGTGCGGTCAACATGTTCGGAGGCTTCCGGGTGAAAGGTAATGATGCTCGCGCCAGCGGCGGCAAAGTCGGGCACGATACGGTCGACTGGCTTGACCATCAGGTGGACATCAATAGGCGCGGTAATACCGTACTGACGCAGGGATTTCAGCACCATCGGGCCGATAGTCAGGTTCGGCACATAGTGATTATCCATGACGTCAAAGTGTACAACATCAGCACCAGCAGCCAGCGCTTTGGCGGTGTCTTCACCCAGGCGAGCAAAATCAGCCGACAGAATTGAGGGGGCAATCAAATACTGTTTCATCCGCTTCTCCTTGAGAATTATTTTCTTGCAGGCGTTGCGACTCCTGGTTGGTACAGAGCCAGCAGTTCGTCCACCTTTTTACGTGTGCCGCCGTTGCTGCTTATACTGCGTCTAACTTTGACGACATGCAATTTTGCGAGTTGATACCACTCGCGTGTGAGCGCCGTATCATGGTTGGAAATGAGCACCGGTATCCGGTTACTGACCAGATTCTCAGCGATTTCCGCCAGATGCGCTTGTTGCGTCAGGCTAAAACTATTGGTGTGATACGCTGTGAAGTTAGCCGTGGCGGACAACGGCGCATAAGGCGGATCGCAATAGACCACCGACGACTTGTCCGCACGCGCCATACTGTCTGCGTATGACTCACAGTAAAAGAACGCATTCTGCGCTTTTTCTGCAAAGTGGTACAACTCCGCTTCCGGGAAGTAAGGTCTTTTATAACGACCAAACGGTACATTAAATTCCCCGCGTAAGTTATAGCGACAGAGTCCGTTATAACCGTAGCGGTTCAGATATAAAAACAGTACCGCCCGACGAAAGGGGTCCTGGCAGGTGTTGAACTCCTCGCGGAGTTGGTAATAGACCTCAGCCTGGTTAGTTTCAGGCATAAACAGCTCGCGCGAAGCCTGTACATACTCGTCAGTACGTAACTTCACGATGTTATAGAGGCTAATAAGGTCGCTGTTGATATCGGCGAGGATATAACGAGAAAAGTCGGTGTTAAGAAACACCGATCCGGCACCCACAAAAGGTTCGACAAGGCACTCGCCTTTTGGCAAATGTCGTTTGATATCATCAAGCAGAGGGTATTTTCCCCCTGCCCACTTCAAAAAAGCGCGATTTTTTTTCATGCTGACTAACTAATTACACCTTCTCCGGCTGTGGAGAAAGCTCCGACAGCATCCTGCGCTTTAGGCTGTGCCGCGTTGCTTTACGGCGCATTTGACGGTAGCAAATGCGCCCCTCGCGCCTGTCCTGAACAAAAATAGCTGTCAGCGACACTCACAGGCAATTGCAGGACACAGCCTGGATTATTTCAGATCGGCCTGAACCTGATGCAACGGTTTTGCCCACGGGTTTTTCGCCTGCACATCGGCAGGTAAGGTGGACACCGCACGTTTAGCATCTTCTTTCGAAGCATACATCCCCGTTACCAGCACATACCACGGTTGTCCATTACGCGTCGTCTCGTATACCACATAATTTTTCAGGTTCTCTTTCTTCGCCCAACCGTTCAGGTTGTCGTAATTTGAAGAACTACTGAGCTGCAATGTGTAGTGGCTGGATGGCGCGCTCTTTAACGCGCCAACGTTGCCGGCGCTTTTCCCGCCGCCTGCGACAGGCGTCGTCGAGGCTTGCGCTGGCTTCGCGGTTTGTACCGGCGCAGCGCTTGCCGTCGCTGTCGGCGCAGCCGTCGTGGTGGTCGCTTTCGGCGTCGCGGCTGGCGCTGCCGGTTCCGTACGTTTCACTGGCGCGACCGGTTTCTTCGGTTCCGCAGTCGTGGTTTTCGCCGTGGTCTGCGGTTTCTTAGGTTCAATGACGGCCTGTTTACGTTCCGGACGCGTGGTATGACGCTCGGTAGGTTCGCTAACCGCCACCTGACGCGTCGTGCTGCCATTGCGAACTGGCGCGACGGTTGCAGGCTCTGTCGGCAACGTAGAGTTCACCGCAACATTGTTCATCTGCTCTGGATTCTGCGTCAGCGCATTATTCAGATCGCCCTGTACTTCCACGCGCTGCTGACCGTCAGCGACCACAGGTGACTGTCCCTGCGTCGGCGTTGAAGAAATCGGCGGCAACGAAATATCCTGCGACGTATTGCCCGCGGTTTGTTCTGCGGAGGTGGCGCCCGGCGCAGGCTGGGTCGCATTCGCCTGATCGGCGGCGTTACCGGAAAGATCGATACTCTTTTCGCCAGAGGCCGACGGCTCGCTGGAAGACGTTGAGGGGGCTTTCAGCGCGGAGCCGATACCGATAATCAACAGCAGCAGCACCAGTACGCCAACGCCCATCATCATGTATTGACGAGAGGCTGGCTTATGGGCCGCTTTTTTACGCTTACGTGGACGGCGTTCAACACGCTCTTCGTCCACCGTATCGTCTTCATCGGATTCGTACTCTTCTTCAACTTCAGGTTCTTCACTACGCGCTTTACGCGTACGCGTCGGACGGCGATCGTCGGCATCCAGATCAACGTCATCAAAGTTGATCTGCGGCTCATTATCGCGTTCTGAAGATTGACGAGAACGACCAGTACGACGATCGCTGGGATCGGGTTTCAGCTCGTCTTCTGGTTTGAATTCATCCATTTAACACCCCACTCAAAGGTTAATGCTTACGACATTGCACATAACCTGAAGCTAAAAGACTGACATCTACGCAATATCAGTCTGACCTTTCTTGTTGTTACGCCTGCTGACAGTCAGCAATCGCGCTAAGAACGACTTCGTGCGACACTCCGCCGCGCACTTCACTTTTCCCTATGGCCAGCGGAAGCACTAAACGCAGCTCCCCCGCTAACACTTTTTTATCTCGCAGCATGTGCGGCAAATAGTCCTGCGCGGACATCTCGCAAGGGCCATTGACTGGCAACCCGGCCCGTTCGAGTAGCGCGATGATGCGCTGCGTATCAGCAGAACTGAACTGCCCCAAACGCTCGGATGCGCGCGCAGCCATCACTATACCTGCGGCAACGGCTTCACCATGTAACCAATTGCCATATCCCATTTCCGCTTCAATGGCGTGGCCAAAGGTATGTCCAAGATTCAGTAAAGCACGTAAGCCCGCTTCACGCTCGTCGGCGGCAACAACTTCGGCTTTCAGCTCGCAACAACGACGAATACAATACGCCATCGCCGGGCCGTCCAGACGCAATAGCGCATCCAGATTACCCTCAAGCCAGGTGAAGAAGTCCGCGTCGAGTATAATGCCGTATTTGATCACCTCTGCCAGTCCCGATGCCAGTTCGCGTGCGGGAAGCGTTTTCAGGCAATCAAGATCGACAACCACAGAAGCGGGTTGGTAAAACGCGCCAATCATGTTTTTGCCAAGGGGATGGTTGACGGCGGTCTTCCCGCCCACGGAAGAATCAACCTGCGACAGTAAGGTAGTTGGCACCTGGATGAAACGTACGCCTCGCTGGTAGCTGGCCGCCGCAAAACCGGTGAGATCGCCAATCACGCCGCCGCCAAGCGCGACCAACGTGGTATCACGACCATGCGGTTTTTTCAGTAACGCCGTAAACACCGTATCCAGCACCGTCAGGCTCTTATACTGCTCGCCGTCAGGAAGAATCACGCTGTCTACGTTAACGCCCGCCCGTTCGAGTACGCCGCGAACCTTGCCCAGATAAAGCGGCGCCAGGGTTTCGTTGGTCACTAACATGACCTGATCGCCTGATTTCAGCGGCAAGAATGAAGCTGGTTCGTTAAACAAACCAGCCGCGATGGTGATCGGGTAACTACGTTCCCCGAGAGTGACTGTAATCCTCTCCATGACGCGACATCCACCTTAGTTACTTGTGCCCGCTTACCCAGCGTATTCTGCTTGAATTAGTTGCTTTCCAGCATATGAATAATCTGGTTTGCCACAACCTTAGCGCTTTGATCGTCGGTGCGAATGGTGACGTCGGCAATCTCTTCGTACAGCGGATTGCGTTCGTTAGCCAGCGCTTCCAGAACTTCGCGAGGCGGTGCTTCAACCTGCAACAGCGGGCGTTTTTTATCACGCTGCGTGCGCGCCAGTTGTTTTTCGATGGTCGTTTCAAGGTAGACCACGACGCCACGCGCGGAGAGACGGTTACGCGTTTCACGCGATTTTACAGAGCCACCGCCGGTTGCCAGCACAATACCCTGTTTTTCCGTCAATTCGTTGATAACTTTTTCTTCACGATTACGGAAGCCGTCTTCACCTTCAACATCGAAGACCCAGCCCACATCAGCTCCGGTTCGTTTCTCAATCTCTTGATCAGAATCGTAAAATTCCATATTGAGTTGTTGAGCTAACTGGCGCCCAATAGTGCTTTTTCCGGCACCCATAGGCCCAACCAGAAAGATATTGCGTTTCTCTGCCATTTTTTCGGTACTACTAAGACTATTCGTTAATGGTAAACCCGCTTCACAGACACCCAGCGCAGCAGGACATGAACTGAAACCTCATAAGATATTGCGAGAGTCAGACTGAAAATTATCTCAATACTCAAGCGGGTTTGGCAACTGAATAAATCACCAAGCCTGATTGTTGCAAAACCCGAGTTAGCGTTGCCGGATGGCGACCAGAACAACATATCCGGCCTACAAATTGCTCTACTTTCAAACAATTGTGCGCAATCCGCAGAACCAATACGTCTGCATCAGCGGACATTCAGCCGTTTATCATCGGTCTTATGCACACCTTCGGCAAGGCAAAGCGCATTAATCAATGCGTAAGCAACGAAAAGCACGACTCTCAAATCGGTACTCCTTGTATGCTAAATACATCCGCACGTCAAATCCCGCAGATGCGTTCAGTGCAAAAACAGCGCTTTTTTATGCATAAATTATTCTGTCGCCACCAGTCTGGGGGTGATAAACACCACTAATTCGCGTCGCTCGTCCTCTTTGCCGTCATGGCGGAAGAGCTGACCAAGCCAGGGAATATCCCCCAACAGCGGCACGCTATCGCTACCCGATTTATTTTTTCGCGAAAAAATACCGCCCAGCGCCAGCGTCTCGCCGCTTTTTACCTCTACCTGCGTTTCAATTTCCTGTTTATCTATCGCCAGCACTTCGCCGTCAGCCTGTTGTAGTACCTGACCGGGGACATTCTGGCTGATATGTAACTTCAGGCGGATGCGCCCTTTTTGCAAAACGGTGGGCGTCACCTCCATTCCCAGCACCGCTTCTTTAAATTCCACGGAGGTCGCGCCGCTTTCGCCGCTGGAAACCTGATAAGGAATTTCGCTGCCTTGCTTGATACTGGCTGGCTGCAGATGGGAAGCCAGCAGCCGGGGGCTGGCGATAATATCCAACTGCTGCTTTTGCTCCAGCGCTGACAGCTCCAGATCCAGCAAGCGTCCGTTAATGCGCCCGATGTTAAACCCGACGCGTGAGGTGGCGGCGGCGACGGATAAATCACTGGAAAGCGTCGTCACGTCACCCACCGCGCCCGCTTGCGTCGCGTCAGCCAGCGTCCACTTTACGCCCAGTTCCCGTAGACTCTTTTCGTTAATGGTGACGATATGCGCCGCCAGCTCCACCTGCGCCACCGGCAGATCCATTTGCGATACCCATTTTTCCAGCTCCGCCAGGGCCGCGCGGTTATCGCGTAACAGCAGGCGGTTGGTGCGCTTATCTACCATGATGGTTCCCTTCGCGCTCAGGAGTTTCTCGCCCGCTTTCGCCAGTTCGGCGGCATCGGCGTATTGCAGGCTAATGCTGCGGTTTTCCAGCGGTAAATTAGCCTGAAGCCTTAACCGCTCGGCATCCTGCCGCGCACTGTGCTCTTTCTGCCAGGCCTGTGAATGAACATGGAGAATATTCCCCTCCTGACGCAGCACCAGCCCCGCGCTATTGACCACCGTCTGAAGCGCCTGTTTCCACGGCACATCCGTCAGATGTAGCGATAATGTCCCGCTGACGTCCGGCGACACCACCAGATTCTGCCGCTCCTGTTCGGCTAAAGCCTGCAAAACCTGCACCACAGGGACGTCATCAACCACCAGCGTCACTTTCGCCGCTTTTCCCGCCTGCGCGGCGGGCATCAAGGCTATCAGTATTATGGCTATCCATCGCTTCATTGTCCGCTCCCTGACGTAGCCACCGCCACTGCGGCGGCGCACAATTTTTACCGGTCGTTAACGTTAAGGCTTCCGCCGTCAGGCGGACAATCGTCCAACCGTTTTCCAGCGTCTGCCCTTCTTCCACTCGTCGCCATTTTTGCTGACTGTCTTTAAGAATGCCTGTCCATCGCTCGCCTTTACGCACCGCGCCCTGATATCGCCACTGCGAGAGTTCCGCTATCCGGCAGCGATCTTCCGGCGGGCGGAAGGGATCGCGCATTCCCGTCAACGTCAGCAAACAAAAACAGAGCAATACACCGCGGCTAACCTTCATTCGCCAGGCGCTCCAGTTGCAGCGTCATCAATAATTCCGCCCCCTCTTTACGCAATGAAAACCGACTTACGATCATCTCGCTTTCGGCCAACCGGACAAACAGCGACGGCACCGCATCCCAGGACGTTTTCAGCGCCATTTCTCCCCCCTGCGCCGATGGCTGCCAGTGCAGCAAACGCAAGGGAGGCGCCTGGAAATCTAACGGCGAAAAAGGACGCGGGTTTTCAACGGAACGCCCGAAAAGCGGTTCAGCCGCGACGCTCAGACGGCGCAGATTACGCCACTGTTGCCGGGCGGCCTCGCGCTGTTGGCTTAACCGCGCATGTTGCGTATGCAGCGTCTTCCAGCCGGGATAGCCCACAGATAACGCGACCGTCAGCGTCAGGCACAGCACGCCTGCACACCAACCAAAAACCCGGCCACGGCGCGACATCCCGTACCAGATATCAAAGAGCGCGTTCACGGGCGGCGCTCCTCGTTAACTGATAATGGAACTGCCAGCGCCCTTGCGCATCCTGCTGCGTGGCGCCCGTGCGGTTTAGCGGAAAACTGACATAGTGACGAAGCGATGTCTCAAGCGTGAGCAGGGCGTCAAACGTTCTCGCCAGCCCTTCCAGCTCTAGCGTCTCTTGCTGATAATTGAGGCTTGTCAGCCATGCCTGCTCTGGCAACAGGTTGGCAAGGTCAGTCAAGATAGATTGCCAGGCTTGCGTCAGTTCACGCTGCGCCTGACGTTGTAATCGCGCCTGTTGCTGCCGCTGACGCTGCTGCAACTGCGGTATGTTCGCCGCAAGCGCCGTCGTGTGTCCGTTTTCCGCCGTCAGTAGCAGTTCATTAATCCTCCCCTCCTGCCAAAAAACCAACCGGGCGATCATCGCGAGGCTTGCTATCAGCAGCAGGGACGCGCCCCATACCACGCACCACAGCCGCAGACGCGCTACGTAATGTTGGCGCCGCCAGGGGAGCAAATTGACAGAATGCGCCATCAGCGTATCTCCCCTATGGCTAAACCCAGCGCAATCGCAAAGCGATAACCGTCCGGCGGAACCGGCGGTTGGCGGACGGTAACGGCGCGCCAGGGGTCGAATTCGTCTTCGGCGCATAACGAAATATGTTCCGGCATGACGGATAACGTCGCGGCAAGGTCATGCAGCGTCGTCGCCTCGCGCGCCGATTTACGCCCCCACGCATAGCGCGTCGCCCACAGCCACTGGCTCTCATCGCGCCAGACCAGACATTGCCGCCCCGAAGGTATAAACGGCAGCAAGCGCTGTAACGCGCAGGCATCGGGCGTTACAGCAGCGATGCGCACATTGAGCGTTTGCGCCAGCGTTAACAGCTCTGAAATTTCTTTGCTTTGCACGGCGGTAACGTTGAACGCAGGGCTTAGCGCATCGTCCTGAAAGTCGAAACGCAATAAGTCCGGATCCATATCCAGCTCACGCGCCATCGTTTGTGAAAGCCATGCGACTTGCTCACGTTCCCGCAGACGCATCGGCGGATGTGGAAAAGCGCGTTGCAATGTCCGATTTGCGGGAAAAGAGAGATAAATACGGTGACGTAGCGGCAGCTCGCGGCTCCAGGGTCGCAGTACGTGAGCCAGCGATTGCGGGTCAGGAATCGTACCCTCTGCCGTGGAGACGTTCATCAGCGGCAGTCGCCACCAACGTTGCAGGGACCAGCCCGATGCGCCGCGAATAACGGCGATGGCCAGCGCTTCATGCTGCTGAATATGCAATCCTATTTGCCAGGTTTTAAAAGCCATAACGGTCGATCTCCTTATCACCCGTCGCGTTAACGGGTATATCAATGCGTCTGGCTTGCCTTTATACTACCGCGCGTTTGTTTATAAACTGCCCAAATGACACTAAATGGGAAATCTCCAGTGAAGTTCGTAAAGTATTTATTGATCCTTGCAGTATGTTGCATCCTGCTGGGAGCAGGCTCGATTTATGGCCTTTATCGCTATATTGAGCCACAGCTACCTGACGTCGCGACATTGAAAGATGTGCGTTTGCAAATTCCGATGCAGGTTTACAGCGCGGATGGCGAACTTATCGCGCAATATGGCGAAAAACGTCGTATTCCCGTTACGCTCGATCAAATTCCGCCGGAAATGATCAACGCCTTTATCGCCACCGAAGATAGCCGCTTTTATGAGCATCACGGCATTGACCCGGTAGGTATTTTCCGTGCGGCCAGCGTCGCGCTCTTCTCCGGTCACGCATCGCAGGGAGCAAGTACCATTACCCAGCAACTGGCGCGAAACTTCTTCCTTAGCCCCGAACGCACGCTGATGCGCAAGATCAAGGAAGCGTTTCTGGCGATTCGTATTGAGCAGTTGCTGAATAAAAATGAGATCCTCGAACTCTATCTGAACAAGATCTATCTCGGCTACCGCGCCTATGGCGTTGGCGCGGCGGCACAGGTCTACTTTGGTAAGACGGTTGACCAGCTTAGTCTAAGCGAAATGGCGGTTATCGCCGGGCTACCTAAAGCGCCTTCTACCTTTAACCCGCTCTATTCGATGGATCGGGCGGTGGCGCGCCGTAACGTAGTGCTTTCGCGAATGTTAAGCGAGGGATATATCACTCAGGCGCAGTACGATCAGGCACGTAGCGAACCTATCGACGCAAATTATCACGCGCCGGAAATCGCCTTCTCCGCGCCTTATCTGTCGGAAATGGTGCGCCAGGAAATGTATAACCGTTATGGCGAAAGCGCCTACGAAGATGGTTATCGTATTTACACGACCATCACCCGCAAAGTGCAGCAGGCCGCGCAACAGGCGGTGCGTAATAACGTGCTGGACTATGACATGCGCCACGGTTATCGCGGCCCGGCGAATGTGCTATGGAAAGTGGGCGAAACGGCGTGGGACAGTAAAAAAATTACCGATACGTTGAAAGCGTTGCCGACCTACGGACCGCTGCTTCCCGCCGTGGTCACCAGCGCTAATCCGCAAGAGGCGACCGCTGCGCTTGCCGACGGTACGTCCGTTTCGCTACATATGGAAGGAATGCGTTGGGCGCGGCCTTACCGCTCGGATACACAGCAGGGGCCGACGCCGCGTAAAGTTACCGATGTCGTCCAGACAGGTCAGCAAATCTGGGTTCGTCAGGTGGATAACGACTGGTGGCTGGCGCAGGTACCGGAAGTGAACTCCGCGCTGGTTTCGCTTAACCCGCAAACTGGCGCGGTACTGGCGCTGGTCGGCGGTTTCGATTTTAATCAGAGTAAATTTAACCGCGCGACGCAAGCTTTGCGTCAGGTGGGGTCGAACATCAAACCGTTCCTCTACACCGCCGCAATGGATAAAGGGCTGACGCTCGCCAGTATGCTCAACGATGTGCCGATTTCCCGCTGGGACGCCGGGGCAGGTTCAGACTGGCGTCCGAAAAACTCCCCGCCGCAGTACGCCGGACCGATTCGTTTACGCCAGGGGCTGGGGCAGTCGAAAAACGTGGTGATGGTACGCGCCATGCGCGCCATGGGCGTCGACTATGCGGCGGAGTATCTGCAACGCTTCGGCTTCCCGGCGCAGAATATCGTGCATACCGAATCGCTGGCGCTGGGCTCCGCCTCCTTCACGCCGATGCAGGTTGCGCGCGGTTATGCGGTGATGGCGAACGGCGGTTTCCTGATCGACCCGTATTTCATCAGCAAGATTGAGAACGATCAGGGCGGCGTGATCTTCGAAGCGAAACCGAAAATCGCCTGCCCGGAGTGCGATATCCCGGTCATTTACGGCAATACGCAGAAATCCGACGTGCTGGAAAACACCAATGTGGAAGAGGTCGCGGTTTCGCAAGAGCAGCAAAACAGCGCCGTACCGATGCCTGAGCTGGAACAGGCAAACCAGGCGCTGGTCGCGCAAAACGGCACGCAGGAGTACGCGCCGCATGTGATCAATACGCCGCTGGCGTTTCTGATTAAAAGCGCGCTGAACACCAATATCTTCGGCGAACCCGGCTGGATGGGTACCGGCTGGCGTGCGGCGCGTGACCTTAAACGTCGCGATATCGGCGGCAAAACCGGTACAACCAACAGCTCGAAAGACGCATGGTTCTCCGGCTATGGCCCTGGCGTCGTCACTTCCGTATGGATCGGCTTTGACGATCACCGCCGTGATTTAGGCCGCACCACCGCTTCCGGCGCGATCAAAGATCAAATCTCCGGCTATGAGGGCGGCGCGAAGAGCGCGCAACCTGCATGGGACGCCTATATGAAAGCCGTGCTGGAAGGCGTGCCGGAACAGCCGCTAACGCCGCCGCCGGGCATCGTCACGGTGAATATCGACCGCAGTACCGGACAACTGGCGAGCGGCGGTAACAGCCGTGAAGAGTATTTCATCGAAGGCACGCAGCCGACACAACAGGCGGTACACGAGGTGGGAACCACCATTATTGATAATGGTGAAACACACGAACTGTTCTGATCAAAAAAGGCGCTCCGGCGCCTTTTTTATTGTGTTTAGCGGATGACGGCGAACGGGGAGACAAACTTTCCGTTGGCTTGATCAACGCCGCGCCATCAGGCAATTCGGCCCTGCGCTTTCAACCACTCGCGTACCAGAAACAGCGCGCTGACGTTGCGGGCCTCGTTAAAATCGGGGTCTTCCAGCAGATCCATTAAATGCGCCAGCGGCCAGCGTACCTGCGGCAATGGCTCAGGCTCGTCGCCTTCCAGCGACTCCGGATAGAGATCTTCCGCCACCACGATATTCATTTTGCTGGAAAAATAAGAGGGCGCCATGCTGAGTTTTTTTAAGAAGGTCAGGTTATGCGCGCCAAACCCGACCTCTTCTTTGAGCTCCCGGTTCGCCGCTTCAAAAACGGTCTCGCCCGGGTCGATCAATCCTTTCGAGAAGCCCAGCTCATAGGATTCGGTTCCCACCGCATACTCACGAATAAGAATCAGATGCTCATCAACGATCGGCACAATCATTACCGCCTCACGGGTTGATGGTCGCATACGTTCATACACGCGACGCACGCCGTTGCTGAACTCCAGATCCACGCTTTCTACGTTAAACAGTCGGGATTGTGCGACGGTTTCCACTTTCAGAATGGTGGGTTTTTGTAATGATTTGCTCATTGTGAGAATCTTTGCAGTGTAATCTGTGGTCATTGTGCGACATACCGCACGGTTTCGGCAATGCGAATTGCCGTTTATTTACATTTATGTAACGTAATAAAAATTAATTCTTATTTCAAATTAAAAGTCAATAGGTTGAAATAACTCCAGGAATTTGCTGATATTCCGTTTTTGGTGGTATTGCTATGATTTGCCTTCACTGGGATGCGCTTTACAATGCTCAAGTTCAACTCCACGCTTGCCGATAGCCAACCACAGAAAAATGTTTATTGGACAGGGTGCGACTGACCACGCCTGACAGACTTAGTAAGATGGGGAAAGCATGAGCACCATTCTGATTTTTATAGCTGCTTTGCTGGCCTGCTCTCTACTGGCAATATGGCGGTTCCGGGTAAAGTCCAGACGAGGGAGTTTACCGTGGATCAGCGCCTTTCAGGACGCGCAAACGCGTAAACTGTTGCCCGAAGAGCGCAGCGCGGTAGAAAACTATCTCGATAACCTTAGCCAGATCCAGCAAGTTCCGGGGCCGACAGGCGCCAGTGCTGCGCCCATCTCGCTGACGCTGAACGCGGAAAGCAACAGTGTCGTGATACTGACCCACTCCATCACCCGCTACGGCATTACCACTGACGATCCTAATAAATGGCGCTACTACCTCGACTCCGTCGAAGTCCATCTGCCGCCTTTCTGGGAACAGTACATCAATGATGAAAACAACGTTGAGCTGATCCTCACGGATACGCTGCCGCTGGTGATCTCTTTAAACGGCCATACGCTGCAAGAGTATATGCAGGAGTCGCGCGGCTACGCGCTACAGAATACCGCCTCTACGCAGGCGTCGATTCGCGGCGAAGAGAGCGAGCAGATTGAGCTGTTGAATATCCGTCAGGAGACCCACGAAGAATATGCGCTCAGCCGCCCGGCTGGCTTGCGCGAAGCGTTGTTAATCGTCGCCTCCTTTTTGTTATTCTTTTTCTGCCTGATAACGCCAGACGTTTTTGTACCGTGGATGATAGGCGGCGCGATCCTGCTGCTGGCAGCCGGACTTTGGGGGCTTTTTGCGCCGCCGTCGAAAAGCGCGCTGCGGGAAATTCACTGTCTGCGGGGAACGCCCCGCCGCTGGGGACTGTTTGGGGAGAATAATCAGGAGCAGATTAACAATATTTCGCTGGGCATCATCGACCTTATTTACCCTGCCCACTGGCAACCCTACATTACGCAAGATCTTGGGCAACAAACGGATATTGATATTTACCTTGATCGCCATGTCGCGCGCCAGGGCCGGTTTTTATCCCTGCATGATGAAGTGAAAAACTTCCCGTTGCAGCACTGGTTACGCAGCACTGTTATTGCTATCGGTTCGCTGCTGGTGTTGTTTATGCTGCTGTTCTGGATCCCGCTGGATATGCCAATCAAGTTCACGCTATCGTGGATGAAAGGCGCGCAAACCATTGAAGCGACAACGGTAAAACAGCTTGAAAAGGCTGGCGTACGGGTGGGCGATACGCTGCACCTGAGCGGTAAAGGAATGTGTAATATTCATTCCGGCGCGACCTGGAGCGGCCAGTCTAACTCACCGTTTATGCCGTTCGATTGCTCGCAAATCATCTGGAATGACGCGCCTGCGCTACCGCTGCCGGAATCAGACCTGGTGAATAAAGCGATGGCGCTAAGCCAGGCGGTAAATCGTCAGCTCCATCCAAAACCCGAAGACGACTCGCGTGTAAGCGCATCTTTACGCTCCGCGATCCAAAAATCGGGCATGGTATTATTAGATGACTTTGGCGATATTGTTCTGAAAACCGCTGATTTGTGCGCGGCGGAAGACGAGTGCGTGCGCCTGAAAAATGCGCTGGTTAATCTCGGTAACAGTAAGGACTGGAACGCGCTGGTGAAACGCGCGAACGCCGGCAAACTGGACGGCGTCAACGTGCTGCTACGCCCCGTAAGCGCAGAGTCGCTGGAAAATCTGGTCACGACCTCAACGGCGCCGTTTATTTCTCGCGAGACCGCGCGTGCCGCCCAGTCGCTGAATAGCCCCGCTCCCGGCGGATTCCTGATCGCCAGCGATGAAGGCAGCGAACTGGTTGATCAGGCCTGGCCGTCAACGCCGCTGTATGACTATCCCGCGCAGGAACAGTGGAGCGCCTTCCAGCGTCTGGCGCAAACGCTCATGCAGACGCCATTTAGCGCCGAGGGCATTGTCACCAGCGTGTATACCGATGCCAACGGCACGCAGCATATCAGCCTGCATCGTATCCCCGATAAATCCGGCTGGTGGCGTTACCTCGGTACCACGCTGCTGATGTTGGCAATGATAGTGAGCGTGGTCTACAACGGCATTCAGGCGTTCAGACGTTATCAACGCCACCGTACCCGTATGGCGGACATCCAGGAATACTATGAAAGCTGCCTCAATCCCAGGTTAACCGTCTCTCCGGAAAATCTCATCTGATAGCGCCGCCGTGCGACAGGGTATGCTACCCTGTCGCGCAAATTGCGTTACCCTGGAGTTCCCCATGCATATTGATATTGACTGGCAAAACGTGGATACCGTTTTGCTGGATATGGACGGCACGCTGCTCGATCTCGCGTTCGATAACTATTTCTGGCAAAAGCTGGTACCGGAAACCTACGGCGCGCAGCAGGGTATTTCGCCGCAGGACGCGCAGGAATATATTCGCCAGCAGTATCATGCCGTACAGCATACGCTAAACTGGTACTGTCTGGATTACTGGAGCGAGCGTCTGGGTCTGGATATTTGCGCCATGACGACGGCGCAAGGGCCGCGCGCCGTTTTGCGCGACGATACCGTACCGTTTCTGAATGCGTTAAAAGCCAGCGGAAAACGTCGGATTCTGCTCACCAATGCGCATCCACATAACCTGGCGGTGAAGCTGGAGCATACCGGTCTGGCCTCACACCTTGATTTATTACTTTCCACCCACACATTTGGTTATCCCAAAGAGGATCAGCGGTTATGGCGCGCTGTCACTGAGGAAACGGGAATAAGCGCAGAGAAAACGCTGTTTATCGATGACAGCGAACCGATTCTCGACGCCGCCGCCCGGTTTGGTATTCGCTACTGTCTTGGCGTGACGAATCCCGATTCCGGCCTGGCGGAAAAGCACTATACGCGCCATCCGTCCCTGAACGACTACCGCCGTCTGATCCCCTCGCTGATGTGAAGGAGACGCCATGAAAGAAAAGTCCTCCGTTGAGGTCAGACTGGATAAATGGCTGTGGGCCGCGCGTTTTTATAAAACCCGCGCGCTGGCCCGCGAGATGATTGAAGGCGGTAAGGTGCATTACAACGGCCAGCGCAGTAAGCCGAGCAAAATCGTCGAGCTGAACGCAACCCTTACCCTGCGTCAGGGAAATGACGAACGGACGGTGATCGTTAAAGCCATCACCGAACAGCGCCGTCCGGCCAGCGAAGCCGTCGCTCTGTATGAAGAGACGGCGGAAAGCGTGGAAAAACGCGAAAAAATGGCGCAGGCGCGCAAGCTTAACGCCCTGACCATGCCGCATCCGGACAGGCGACCGGACAAGAAAGAGCGCCGCGACCTGTTACGATTTAAACACGGCGACAGCGAATAACTGTCACCCGCAAGAGAGATGATTATGCCGCAACATGACCAATTACATCGTTATCTGTTTGAAAACTTTGCCGTTCGCGGCGAGCTGGTGACCGTTTCGGAAACCTTGCAACAGATCCTCGACAATCATACCTACCCGCAGCCGGTGAAAACCGTACTGGCCGAACTGCTGGTCGCCACTAGCCTGCTGACCGCAACGCTGAAGTTTGCCGGTGACATTACGGTACAGCTCCAGGGCGACGGGCCGTTAAGCCTGGCGGTGATCAATGGCAATAATCAGCAGCAGATGCGCGGCGTGGCTCGCGTTCAGGGCGATATCCCTGACAATGCGGATCTCAAAACGCTGGTTGGCAACGGCTATCTGGTGATCACCATTACGCCGGAAGAGGGTGAACGCTATCAGGGCGTGGTGGGTCTGGAAGGCGATACTCTGGCGGCGTGCCTGGAAGATTACTTCCTGCGCTCCGAGCAGTTGCCGACGCGCCTGTTTATCCGTACCGGCGATGTCGACGGTAAACCGGCGGCAGGTGGAATGTTGCTCCAGGTGATGCCGGCACAGAACGCGCAGGCGGAGGATTTCGACCATCTGGCTATGTTGACGGAAACCATTAAAAGCGAAGAGCTGCTGACGTTACCGGCAAATGACGTGCTGTGGCGTTTGTATCACGAAGAAGAAGTCACGCTCTACGATCCGCAAGATGTTGAATTCAAATGCACCTGTTCACGCGAACGTTGCGCGGGCGCGCTGAAAACATTGCCGGATGAAGAAGTGGACAGCATTCTGGCGGAAGAAGGCGAAATCGATATGCACTGCGATTACTGCGGCAATCATTACCTGTTCAATGCGATGGATATCGCGGAGATCCGTAACAACGCCTCTCCTGCCGATCCACAGGTTCACTAATCGCCTCGTAGTCAGCAACGTCATTGCCTGATGGCGCTGCGCTTATCTGGCCTACAGCATCCCGCTCCGTAGGCTGGATAAGGCATTTATGCCGCCATCCGGCAAAAAGCTTACTCGTTGTAGTAATCCACATCCAACCGCTGACCATCAACAATGATATCGCGCCAGGCTTTGGGAGCTGAGTCTAACCGATGCCCGGCAATCGCGTGCAACAGTTGCGTCTTAGAAAACCCGTCCGGCAGTCGGGCGAACGCTTTCTGCGTCCATTTCCCCTCTTTTAAGCCGTAGACCTGGCTCTCGGCAACAATAAAGTTATACAGCACCTGCTCAGGCTGACCGTCGCCGTTAAGATCCTGACTCACCAGCACGCAGGCATCCGGTTCAAGGCAGGAATCGTCCGAATAACTCTGCTCTTTGACAAACGCCCAAAATGCGGCATCCGGCTTCTGGCTACCGGGCGCAATCATCACCACCCGCGCTAAATCGTCCGCCGTCGGAGAGACCTTATTTCTCTGCAAAAACGTCATCAGTTCACGATTGCGCTTTCTGTTCTGCGTAAACGCCTCGTCATCCCGCAACGATTTCAGCGCTTCCTGGCCAGGTTTGCCGCTGTGATCCAGCATATACAGGCTGATCTGATCCGCAGTAATTTTACCGCTATGGTAACGCGCCATATGGCTGTTGACGCTAATACGCCAGACATCAAGTACAGGCGAGGCCAGCAACAGCAATATCACCAGCGTCAACAAAGAGACGCTCAGTATCACCTTGCCTTGCCACTCACCAGGGTCGCGTCCGCGGCGTAACAGACCGATCAGATAACCGAAGGACCATATCAGCAAGACAGACACCGTCAGCGCGCCATACAAACGATCCGGCGTCCAGCCGTATTGCTGAATGCGTACCCATAGCGCCCAGCCCGCCAGCAGCATATATATCGGGGCAACGCACAGCGAGGCGCTAATCAAACCGCGTAATACGCGCGGATAGGGTAATACGCGCTTTTGCGGTTCGTTGACAATCGCCACGAGGAGCAGCAGCATCAGCGTCAGCGTGGATAGCAGCCCCGCAGCGGAAACACGCGCAGAAATCGCCTCCAGTCCGGTAAAGGGTAACGTCACAATAAACAGCAATGCCAGCAGCGACACCACTGGCAGTAAACCCGTCGCGATCAGCGCCAGCAGCTTTTGCACCGCCGCCACAAGGCGCGACTGCGTGCGGGCGAGAATGACCGCCAGCGCCGTAATCAAGCCGATGGTCACATAAATAAAGGTTTCAGTTTCAAAGAAAAGGGTGCTGAAAAAGCGGATGCCCACCAGCCTGAATAGCGCGCTCCAGAGCAGGAGAACCAGCCAGAACAGTCCGTTGGCGACCAGGACGATAAACAATGTCAGTACGTTATGCCATAACCGCAGATAAAACTGGGGATAACGCGCCGAACCGGTTTGCGAATGTAACTGATATTGCATCCAGGGTAAGACCAGCATCGCCATCAACACAAGCCGGAGACCATACAGCCAGAGGAGCTCGGCCAGGCGCCATTTCTCCACCGCCTCAACCTGCCATTTCAGCCAGCCGCTCATTGCCAGCACGACCACAAAGATCAGCCCCAGCCAGCCCCACAGCGCGCGCTGTTTAAAAGAGACCACGGTAAGCAATAGCATTGACGACAACGCTATCGTCGCAGGCATACCATAGAACAGCCAGTCGCTATTTTGTGGTACCAGCCAGGCCATCAGCAGGTAGCACAAGACGCCCTGCAGCAAACCGGTGAGCAACATACCCCAGCGAGTAGTACGTGAAAGCGCTACACTTTCCATGTCGTTATCCAGAATGATGAGAAAGTCGCATTATTGCATCATCTGTTCACCGCCAGACGTCGTCATGCATAATTCAGAAAAAAACGCAGAGAGGTGAATCGATATTGTTAATGTTGGTGTTACGTAACTTTCTTACATGAATGCGATTACAGTCACATTATGTCGGTCAAAAACACTTCCTTTTAACGTTTTCAGAACATTTTCCACAACAAAAGTAGGTTTCCTGCCATAATAACCGCCGCTGCGTGACAGGAGTCACAGTGTTTTTCGTCAATCGTGATTTTGTCCAGATACGTAAATCTATGAGCCTTGTCGCGGTTAACCAACCTCAAAAAACCTTACTATTTTCGGTAATATATATTGGCTAAGGAGCAGTGATATGCGCGTTAACAATTTAACCCCGCAAGATCTCAAGGCTTATGGTATCAACGACGTCCAGGATATCGTTTACAATCCCAGCTACGACACCCTTTATCAGGAAGAACTTAATCCTGGTCTGGAAGGCTATGAGCGTGGCGTGTTAACTAACCTGGGCGCTGTTGCCGTTGATACCGGTATTTTTACCGGTCGTTCGCCTAAGGATAAGTATATTGTTCGCGACGACACCACGCGTGATACGCTGTGGTGGTCCGATAAGGGTAAAGGTAAAAACGATAATAAGCCGCTTTCCCAGGAAACCTGGCAACACCTGAAAGGTCTGGTGACGCATCAGCTTTCCGGTAAACGCTTATTCATTGTTGATGCGTTCTGCGGCGCAAATGCCGATACGCGTCTTTCCGTGCGCTTTATTACGGAAGTCGCCTGGCAGGCCCACTTCGTTAAAAATATGTTCATTCGCCCAACGGACGAAGAGCTGGTAGGCTTCAAACCTGACTTTATTGTCATGAACGGCGCGAAGTGCACCAACCCGCAGTGGAAAGAGCAAGGGCTGAACTCGGAAAACTTCGTGGCGTTCAACCTGACTGAACGTATTCAGCTTATTGGCGGCACCTGGTACGGCGGCGAAATGAAAAAAGGGATGTTCTCGGTAATGAACTATCTGCTGCCGCTCAAAGGTATCGCCTCAATGCACTGTTCCGCCAACGTGGGTGAAAAAGGCGATGTCGCGGTCTTCTTCGGCCTTTCCGGTACCGGAAAAACCACTCTCTCCACCGACCCGAAACGTCGTCTGATTGGCGATGATGAGCACGGTTGGGATGACGACGGCGTGTTCAACTTTGAAGGCGGCTGCTACGCCAAAACCATCAAACTGTCGAAAGAAGCGGAGCCAGAAATTTATCATGCGATTCGCCGTGATGCGTTGCTGGAAAACGTCACCGTGCGCGAAGACGGCACCGTTGATTTCGACGATGGTTCCAAAACCGAAAACACCCGCGTCTCTTACCCGATCTATCATATCGATAACATCGTTAAGCCCGTATCCAAAGCAGGTCACGCCACCAAGGTTATCTTCCTGACGGCGGACGCCTTCGGCGTGTTGCCGCCGGTTTCCCGTTTAACCGCTAACCAGACGCAGTACCACTTCCTGTCAGGTTTCACCGCTAAACTGGCCGGCACCGAACGCGGCGTCACCGAACCGACCCCCACCTTCTCCGCCTGCTTCGGCGCCGCGTTCCTGACGCTGCACCCGACGCAGTATGCTGAGGTGCTGGTGAAACGTATGCAGGCAGCAGGCGCGCAGGCTTATCTGGTTAACACCGGCTGGAATGGCACCGGCAAACGTATCTCCATCAAAGATACGCGCGCAATTATCGACGCCATTCTGAACGGTTCTCTTGATAACGCGGAAACCTTCCGTCTGCCGCTGTTCGATCTGGCGATCCCGACTGAACTGCCAGGCGTGGATACCCACATTCTCGACCCGCGTAACACCTACGCGTCGCCGGAACAATGGCAGGAAAAAGCCACCGCGCTGGCGAAACTGTTCATTGAGAACTTCGAGAAGTATACGGATACCCCGGCAGGCGAAGCGCTGGTTAGCGCCGGACCGAAGCTGTAAGGAACAGGCCGGATGGCGGCTTTGAACGGCGTCATCCGGCGTTGAGAAGAAAGGGAGGGTAATACCTCCCTTTCTTATGCCTCTTTTGTCGTCCCCTGGACGCGAGCCACAGGAACCGGTAGCCAGGCGCGAATTGACAATCCGCCACGCTCGCTGGTGCCAATCTCCAGCATCCCGTTATGGTTATCGATAATGCGCTGCACAATCGCCAGCCCCAGCCCTGTGCCGCTGGTGCTACGGGCGCTGTCGCCACGCACAAAAGGCTGGAACAGATGTTTACGCTGCTCCGGCTTAATGCCCGGCCCGTCATCTTCTACCTGAAACCAGGCGCGATGCGACTCGGTGCCGCTGCTGACCTTAATCCAGCCGTTGCCATAGCGGGCAGCATTGACCACCATATTCGCCACCGCGCGCTTAATCGAGAGCGGGTGCATTTTCACCTGGATGCTGCCTGCCTGAAGCGCAGTGTTAATCTCACGCTCATAGCCGCTTTCCGCCGCAATCACCTCGCCCAGCACGGAATTGAGATCCGCCATCTCCATTGGCATTTCCTGACCGGTACGCAGATAGTCAATAAACTGTTCGATAATGGCGTTACACTCTTCGATGTCTTTATTGATCGACTCCGCGAGATAACCGTCTTCCTCGCCCATCATCTCCGTCGCCAGACGAATACGGGTCAGCGGCGTGCGCAAGTCGTGGCTGACGCCCGCCATCAATAGCGTACGGTCATCGGCCAATTGTTTCACGCCGGCTGCCATATGGTTAAACGCCCGGGTCACAGAGCGCACCTCAGAGGCGCCATATTCACGCAGCGGCGGCGGAATAATTCCCTTCCCTACCTGCAAAGCGGCATGTTCAAGATCCACTAACGGTCGGTTCTGTATACGAATAAACAGCCACGCGCCGCCTATCGCCAGGAGCATGATCGCCAGCGTGTAACGGAAAAGCGGAGAAAAATCGCCCTGATGAATCTCGGTCAGCGGCACGCGCACCCAGATATTGGGCGACAGCCAGGTTTTGAGCCACACGACGGGCGAGCTTTTGTTGACCTCAACGCGCACTTCCGTCGGGCCGCCTAATTGCTGCGCCATCTGGTGGCTTAAGAATTCGTAGTGTTGCGCCCAACGCAGCCCGGCCTCTTCGGCGGCTTCGTTGGTGTAGAGAGAGATCCCCAGCTCGCGATAGATTTCCCGGCGAAACGCAGGCGGCACGACTAACTGCGTGCCGTCCTCCAGTTGCAGCTTATCGGTCATCAGCATACGGACTTCGTAAGCCAGAACCTTATTAAACTGCTGGAGGCTCGGCAAAATCGCGAAGTTCAGCACCACCAGGTAGGTCGTCACCAGGCTGACGAACAGCAAGGTGACGATGAGCAACAGCGTGCGGGCAAATGAACTTCGCGGCGAGAAGCGCATTCGCCTCATGCTTTAGAACCGTCCGGTACGAAGACGTAGCCCAGGCCCCAGACGGTCTGAATATAACGCGGATGCGC
Source organism: Salmonella sp. SG203 (assembly GCF_013350575.1). Classification (NCBI taxonomy): domain Bacteria; kingdom Pseudomonadati; phylum Pseudomonadota; class Gammaproteobacteria; order Enterobacterales; family Enterobacteriaceae; genus Salmonella; species Salmonella sp. SG203. The sequence continues at coordinate 163,032 of NZ_SNMT01000007.1, read as the reverse complement.
CGGATCTTCTTCCACCATACGGCGCAGGCGGGAGATCTGGACGTCGATGGAGCGTTCCATCGCGGAATACTCGCGGCCACGGGCCAGATTCATCAGCTTGTCGCGAGAGAGCGGCTCGCGCGGATGGCTGACTAACGCTTTCAGTACCGCAAACTCCCCGCTGGTCAGCGGCATCGGTTCATCTTCACGGAACATCTCGCGCGTACCGAGGTTCAGTTTAAACTTACCGAACGCGATAACGGCCTCTTCCTGCGACGGCGCGCCGGGCAGTTCGTTTGCCTGACGACGTAGCACGGCGCGAATACGCGCCAACAGCTCGCGCGGGTTAAACGGTTTAGGAATGTAGTCATCGGCGCCGATTTCCAGCCCGACGATACGGTCAACTTCTTCACCCTTCGCCGTGACCATAATGATCGGCATTGGATTACTTTGACTACGCAGGCGACGACAAATCGACAGACCATCTTCACCTGGCAGCATTAAATCCAGTACCATGAGATGGAAAGATTCACGGGTCAGCAGACGATCCATCTGCTCGGCGTTAGCGACGCTTCGAACCTGGAAGCCCTGCTCGGTCAGATAACGTTCCAGTAGCGCCCGCAGACGCATATCGTCATCAACCACCAGAATCTTATAATTCTCTTGCATTGTCTGTACTCCCAAAGGTTCGCAACAAATGTAAGTGTGTATTCTTAAAAAAGCTCACGTGAGTCACCAGCAAATTCTGGTATGAATTTCAGGCTAAATTGTTACAAAGCATATTTAACAGCAGCTTAAATATACAATTAATCGGCAACCCCATTATTTATTCTGTCGGGACGATCACGTTATACCCCGTGTGCGCAATATCGACAGCAAAGGTAAATCAACGAGATGAAAACGCCCCTGATCACCCGCGAAGGGTACGAAACACTCAAACAAGAGCTCAATTATCTCTGGCGTGAAGAGCGCCCGGAGGTCACCAAAAAAGTGACCTGGGCTGCGAGTCTGGGCGACCGCAGCGAGAATGCCGACTATCAGTATAATAAAAAGCGCCTGCGTGAGATCGACAGACGCGTCAGATATCTGACCAAATGCATGGAAAATCTCAAAATCGTGGATTATTCCCCGCAGCAGGAGGGCAAAGTCTTCTTCGGCGCCTGGGTGGAAATCGAAAATGATGACGGCGATACGCTGAAGTTCCGCATTGTCGGCTACGATGAAATTTTCGGACGTAAGGATTACATCTCTATCGACTCGCCGATGGCGCGGGCGCTACTGAAAAAAGAAGTGGGCGATCTGGCGGTGGTCAACACCCCTGTCGGCGAAGCAAACTGGTACGTCAATGCGATCGAATACGTCAAATAAGACAAGAAGAATCCTAAGCCCCTGCTGATGGCTGGCATTTTTGCCAGCCAATCCGTATAACTATCCCCTGATTTTTATCCTGAAGACGAAGCTAACCCATGATGAATGATTCTTTCTGCCGCATTATTGCGGGTGAAATCCAGGCAAATGCCGGACAGGTTGAAGCTGCCGTTCGCCTGCTTGACGAAGGGAACACCGTGCCGTTTATCGCACGTTATCGTAAAGAAATCACCGGCGGTCTGGATGACACGCAGTTGCGTAACCTGGAAACGCGTCTGGGCTATCTGCGTGAGCTGGAAGACAGGCGTCAGGCCATCCTCAAGTCCATTTCCGAACAAGGCAAACTGACCGATGAGCTGGCTGGCGCCATCAACGCTACGTTAAGTAAGACCGAGCTCGAAGACCTCTACCTGCCCTATAAACCTAAACGCCGCACCCGTGGACAAATCGCCATTGAAGCCGGCCTTGAGCCGCTGGCCGATCTGCTCTGGAACGAGCCGTCCCACGATCCTGACGTGGAAGCGGCAAAGTACATTGATGGCGACAAAGGCGTGGCGGACACGAAAGCCGCGCTCGACGGCGCACGCTACATTCTGATGGAGCGCTTTGCCGAAGACGCCGCATTGCTGGCGAAAGTACGTGATTACCTGTGGAAGAACGCCCATCTGGTCGCCACAGTCGTGAGCGGCAAAGAGGAAGAAGGGGCAAAATTCCGCGACTATTTCGACCATCATGAGCCCATTGCTAACGTCCCGTCTCACCGTGCGCTGGCCATGTTCCGTGGTCGTAACGAAGGCATTCTGCAACTTTCGCTCAATGCCGACCCACAGTTTGATGAGCCGCCGAAAGAGAGCTACTGCGAGCAGATCATCATGGACCATCTCGGCCTGCGGCTGAATAACGCCCCGGCGGATAGCTGGCGCAAAGGCGTAGTGAGCTGGACGTGGCGTATCAAAGTTTTAATGCACCTCGAAACCGAACTGATGGGCACCGTGCGCGAACGTGCGGAAGACGAAGCGATTAACGTGTTTGCCCGTAACCTGCACGACCTGCTGATGGCAGCCCCCGCAGGCCTGCGCGCCACGATGGGCCTTGATCCTGGCCTGCGTACCGGCGTAAAAGTCGCTGTCGTTGACGGCACCGGCAAGCTGGTGGCGACGGATACCATTTATCCGCATACCGGTCAGGCGGCCAAAGCGGCTACCGTGATCGCCGCGTTGTGCGAAAAATACCACGTCGAACTGGTCGCGATTGGCAACGGTACGGCCTCGCGTGAAACCGAACGCTTCTATCTCGACGTACAGAAACAGTTCCCGAACGTGACGGCGCAGAAAGTGATCGTCAGCGAAGCGGGGGCGTCCGTGTATTCCGCTTCTGAGCTGGCGGCGCAGGAGTTTCCGGATCTCGACGTCTCCCTGCGCGGCGCGGTCTCTATCGCCCGTCGTCTGCAGGATCCGCTGGCGGAACTGGTGAAAATCGATCCGAAATCCATCGGCGTCGGCCAATATCAACACGATGTCAGCCAGACGCAGCTGGCGCGTAAGCTGGATGCGGTGGTCGAAGACTGCGTAAACGCCGTCGGCGTCGATTTGAATACCGCCTCCGTGCCGCTGCTGACCCGCGTCGCGGGCTTAACGCGCATGATGGCGCAAAACATCGTCGCCTGGCGCGATGAGAACGGTCAGTTCCAGAATCGCCAGCAACTGTTGAAGGTGAGCCGTCTGGGGCCGAAAGCGTTTGAGCAGTGCGCGGGCTTCCTGCGTATTAACCACGGCGATAACCCGCTGGATGCCTCCACCGTCCACCCGGAAGCCTATCCGGTTGTCGAACGCATTCTGGCGGCGACGCAGCAAGCGCTAAAAGATCTGATGGGCAACAGCAACGAATTGCGTCACCTCAAGGCCGCTGATTTTACCGACGATAAATTCGGCGTGCCGACCGTGAGCGATATCATCAAAGAGCTGGAAAAACCGGGCCGCGACCCGCGTCCTGAATTTAAAACCGCGCAATTCGCCGATGGCGTCGAAACCATGAACGACCTGCTGCCGGGGATGATTCTGGAAGGGGCGGTCACTAACGTCACCAATTTCGGCGCATTTGTCGATATCGGCGTTCATCAGGATGGCCTGGTCCACATCTCTTCCCTGTCGACTAAGTTCGTCGACGATCCACACACCGTGGTAAAAGCGGGCGACATCGTGAAGGTGAAAGTGCTGGAAGTGGATCTGCAACGTAAGCGTATTGCGCTGACGATGCGTCTGGACGAACAGCCCGGCGAAACCGCCGCTCGCCGCGGCGGCGCCGCCGATCGCGCGCAGGGCAACCGCCCGGCATCTAAAGCGGCGAAACCGCGCGGTCGTGACGCTCAGCCAGCCGGTAACAGCGCCATGATGGACGCGCTGGCAGCGGCAATGGGGAAAAAACGCTAATCGGGTAATACGCAGGCCGGGTTACTTCTTATCCGGCCTGCGATTTTGCAATACGTCCAACCCTTTCTTTTTTAATTAACAATTAAATCTTACCCATTAGAACCTGTTAATTAATTTTCTTCTGCTATCCGCACTATTAATTATCACTTTATTAACAGATGAAACCTTAATTAAACATTAAAAACGGTGAATATTTGCACATTAGGGGTATTTGCAAAAAGACAAATAAATGTTGAGCCATATCAACATCGGCGCAAATTATCGCTTATTTGTACATTCCGTCACATTTTAATCGTTGAAGATAGAAACCATTCTCATTATCATTGTGTTGTTGATTATTTACTCTTTCCTTCGTTGGCTAAACATCGGGTCTCCTGCCGCCCCCCTGAGCGCCGCATGAGGTATACATCCAGTTAGTAAGAAACAAGTAGGTCGTATGCAATTCACTCCTGACACTGCGTGGAAAATCACCGGCTTTGCGCGTGAAATCAGCCCGGCGTATCGTCAAAAACTGCTTTCGCTCGGCATGTTGCCCGGCTCTTCATTTAATGTCGTCCGCGTCGCGCCCTTAGGCGATCCGATCCATATCGAAACACGACGCGTGAGTCTGGTTTTGCGTAAAAAGGATTTGGCGTTAATAGAAGTGGAAGCGGTTTCCTGTTAATACAGTGAGTCTATAAAAATGAAAAAATTAACCATTGGTTTAATTGGTAATCCTAATTCCGGCAAGACCACCTTATTTAACCAACTCACCGGCGCGCGTCAGCGCGTGGGGAACTGGGCGGGCGTCACCGTCGAGCGTAAAGAGGGCCAGTTCGCGACAACTGACCACCAGGTCACGCTGGTAGATTTACCCGGCACCTATTCTCTGACGACCATCTCGTCACAAACCTCTCTCGACGAACAGATCGCCTGCCACTACATCCTGAGCGGCGACGCCGACCTGTTGATAAACGTTGTGGACGCCTCCAATCTGGAGCGCAACCTCTATTTGACGCTGCAACTGCTGGAGCTGGGTATCCCCTGTATTGTCGCGCTCAACATGCTGGATATCGCCGAAAAACAGCAGGTTCGTATTGATGTCGACGCTCTGTCCACGCGTCTGGGTTGCCCTGTCGTACCGCTGGTATCGACTCGCGGCCGCGGTATCGAGGCGCTGAAACTGGCCATTGACCGTCACAACGCTAACGACAACGTCGAACTGGTGCATTATGCCCAGCCGCTGCTGCGCGAAGCAGGTTTCCTGGCCGACGCGATGGCCCAGGAGATGCCTTTACAACAGCGCCGCTGGCTGGGTCTGCAAATGCTGGAGGGCGATATCTACAGCCGGGCTTACGCAGGCGAGGCGGCGCAAAACCTGGACACCTCCCTTGCCCGTCTGAAGGACGAAATGGACGACCCGGCGCTGCATATCGCCGACGCCCGTTATCAGTGTATCGCCGCTATTTGCGACGTGGTCAGCAATACCCTGACAGCCGAACCCAGCCGCTTCACCAGGGCGGTCGATAAAATTATCCTGAACCGCTTCCTCGGCTTACCGATTTTTTTGTTCGTGATGTACCTGATGTTCCTGCTCGCCATTAACATCGGCGGCGCGTTGCAACCCCTGTTTGATGCCGGTTCCGTCGCCATCTTTATTCATGGCATTCAATGGATTGGCTACACGTTGCACTTCCCGGATTGGTTAACCATCTTCCTGGCGCAAGGTCTTGGCGGCGGGATCAATACCGTCCTGCCGCTGGTGCCGCAAATCGGGATGATGTACCTGTTCCTCTCCTTCCTTGAAGACTCCGGTTATATGGCGCGCGCGGCCTTCGTCATGGATCGCCTGATGCAGGCGCTGGGACTACCGGGTAAATCCTTCGTGCCGCTGATTGTCGGCTTCGGCTGTAACGTGCCTTCCGTGATGGGCGCCCGCACGCTTGACGCTCCGCGCGAACGTCTGATGACCATCATGATGGCGCCGTTTATGTCCTGTGGCGCGCGCCTGGCGATTTTCGCCGTCTTTGCCGCCGCCTTCTTCGGGCAAAACGGCGCGCTGGCGGTCTTCTCGCTGTACGTGCTGGGTATTGTCATGGCGGTATTAACCGGCCTGATGCTGAAGCATACCATTATGCGCGGCGAAGCCTCTCCGTTTGTGATGGAGCTGCCGGTTTACCACGTACCGCATATCAAGAGCCTGATCATCCAGACCTGGCAACGCCTGAAAGGTTTTGTACTACGCGCCGGTAAAGTCATTATCATCGTGAGTATTTTCCTGAGCGCGTTTAACAGTTTCTCGCTGAGCGGCAAAATCGTCGATAACATTAATGACTCCGCCCTCGCCTCTGTAAGCCGGGTCATCACACCAGTCTTTAAACCGATCGGCGTCCATGAGGATAACTGGCAAGCGACCGTGGGTCTGTTTACGGGCGCCATGGCGAAAGAAGTTGTCGTCGGTACGCTGAACACGCTCTACACCGCCGAAAATATTCAGGACGAAGCGTTTAATCCTGCCGACTTCCACCTCGGCGATGAACTGCTGGGCGCGGTTGACGATACCTGGCAAAGCCTGAAAGACACCTTTAGCCTGAGCGTACTGGTTAACCCGATCGAAGCGAGTAAAGGTGACGGCGAAATGGCGACCGGCGCGATGGGCGTGATGGATCAAAAATTCGGCAGCGCCGCGGCGGCGTACAGTTACCTGATTTTCGTCCTGCTTTACGTACCGTGTATCTCGGTAATGGGCGCTATCGCCCGCGAGTCCAGCCGCGGCTGGATGGGCTTCTCCATCCTGTGGGGGCTGAATATCGCCTATTCGCTCGCCACGCTGTTCTACCAGGTTACCAGCTTCAGTCAGCACCCGACGTACAGCCTGATCTGTATTCTGGCAGTGATCGTCTTTAACGTTGTGGTGTTAAGCCTGTTGCGCCGCGCCCGCAGCCGTGTAGACATTGAACTGCTGGCAACCCGCAAAAACGTCAGTTCCTGTTGTTCGGGCACTGCGGGCAATTGTCACTAAGGGATGTAAAAAATGGCTTCATTGATACAGGTTCGTGATCTACTGGCGCTACGGGGGCGTATGGAGGCAACGCAAATCAGCCATACGCTGCACGCTCCGCAGCCCATGATCGACGCCATGCTGAATCAACTGGAGATCATGGGTAAAGCGGTACGTATCCCGGAAGAACCGGACGGCTGCCTTTCAGGCAGCTGTAAAAGTTGTCCGGAAGGTAAAGCCTGCCTGCGCGAATGGTGGGCCTTGCGTTAGCCTTCGCCGGGTAGCGACGTAACGCGTCTTATCCGGCCTTTATCCCGCCTTTATCCCGCGTTATGTTGCCCGGTACGCGTCACGCTGCCGGGCAATTTTGCGTCATGTCTTCCACAAAGATGAAAGCGTTACCGCCGTGCGCATTTGTCTCCCCATGCGCCTCGCAAGCGCACTAATCCTCTACTGCAATCAGCCCGGTCTGCGCGTAGTGTCACGCCATTGAACTTCACCGATGATGGATCGATATGGCGACCTCAACAACATCCACGCCGCATGACGCGGTATTCAAACAGTTTTTATGCCACCCCGATACTGCACGGGATTTTTTGGAAATTCATCTCCCGACGACATTACGTCAAATCTGTAATCTGAATACGTTACGGCTGGAGTCCGGTAGCTTTATTGAAGAGGATTTACGCCCCCATTATTCCGATATTCTTTGGTCGCTGGAAACAAGTGAAGGTGAAGGTTACATTTACGTGGTTATTGAACATCAGAGTACGCCGGACGCGCATATGGCATTTCGGCTGATGCGTTACGCAATGGCTGCAATGCAACGGCACCTGGAGGCCGGGCATAAGACGTTGCCGTTAGTGGTGCCAATGCTGTTTTATCACGGAAACCGCAGCCCGTATCCGTTCTCATTATGCTGGCTGGATGAATTTGCCGACCCGGTGATGGCGCGTAAGCTATACGCCACCGCCTTTCCTCTGGTCGATATTACGGTCGTGCCGGACGACGAGATTATGCGACACCGACGGGTCGCGCTGCTGGAACTCATACAAAAACACATCCGCCAGCGTGATCTGATGGGGCTTGTCGAACAGCTGGTCGCCCTGCTGGTTAAGGGATACGCTAATGACACCCAGCTTCAAAGTTTGTTTAATTACATGATGCACACTGGCGACGCCGCGCGCTTCAATACGTTTATCCGCCAGGTGGCTATGCGTATCCCACAGCATAAGGAGAAGATCATGACTATCGCAGAAAGATTACGTCAGGAAGGACATCGTAACGGGTTACAGCAAGGCAAGCAGGAAGGCCAACGGCTCGCCGCATTGCGCATTGCCCGCTCCATGCTAAACGATGGTTTCGATCGCGATACCGTGCTTAGGGTTACCGGGCTGGCGCCTGCCGATCTGGCGTCTGAAAGCCATTAACCTTGCAGAATGGTCCGGGCCCGGCAACGCCCTGGTTACAGCGATGATTTTAGCGTCATCAGCGCCTGACAAAACGCCGCCGGATGCGAGATAAACGGCGCATGGGCCGCCTTCGCCATTATCTGTGATGTACTGTGCGGCCATAACGTATCGAGCAAAGGCGCGATTTTACGCGGCACCAGACCGTCCAGATAACCATACAAACGCAAAAACGGCATGTTCACATTTTTAAGCGCTTCTCGTAGATCGACCGTTTTTAAGATTTCCAGTCCGCCATTGAGCACCTCTACATCCGGCATAGGCTGCGCCAGCACTACGCTTTTTAAGGTGCGGGCATCCTGACGCGCCGTCTCCGTCCCTAACGTTTGCAGCGCCAGAAAACGCTCCACCGTGCGCTGAAAATCGTCGCTAAGCTGCTGCTGGAATCCGCCGAGGATTTCTGGTTTTATTCCCGGCCACCCCTCACGCGCGCTAAAGCATGGCGAAGAGGCGACTGTCACCAGCGCCTGAACGCGTTCAGGGTGGGTGAGCGCCATCTGACTCGCCACCAGGCCGCCCAGGCTCCAGCCAAGCCAGATAGCCTGGTCCGGCGCGTTTTTCGCTACCTGCGCCGTCATCTCTTCAAGCGTCATGGCGCCAAACCCCGAGCTGCGACCATAGCCCGGCAAGTCGACCAGATGCAGCGTAAAATGCGAGCCGAGTTCCTCGCGAATGCAATGCCATACCTCCGCGTTCAATCCCCATCCGTGCAGCAGCACAAGATGACAATTTCCCTCGCCGTAGGTCTGCCACCAGATGTCATTCATCAGTTACTGTTCTCTTTTGTCTAACAAGGATGCGCCTATGCTAACAGTACCGGGATTATGCTGGCTATGCCGAATGCCGCTGGCGTTAAGCCACTGGGGGATTTGTTCCGTATGCGCGCGCGCCGTCCGCCAGCGCGTCAGCGTGTGTCCGCAATGTGGATTACCCGCCAGGCATCCTTCGCTCCCCTGCGGTCGCTGCCTGCAAAAACCGCCGCCCTGGCAGCGTCTGGTGAGCGTCAGTAACTATACGCCGCCCTTGAGTTTACTGGTGCATCAGCTTAAATTTACCCGCCGTAACGAAATTGCCGCCGCTCTGGCGCGTCTACTGTTGCAGGAAGTCCTCATGGCGCGCCGCAGCACTGGCTTGCAGCTTCCCGACAGAATCGTCAGCGTTCCGCTCTGGTCGCGCCGACACTGGCGGCGGGGATTTAACCAAAGCGATCTGTTATGCCAACCGTTAGCGCACTGGCTGGGCTGCGCGTGGGACAGCCAGACCATCACGCGGGTACGGGCGACCGCAACACAACATCATCTCAGCGCCAGGTTACGGAAACGCAATTTGAAAAACGCGTTTCGCCTTGAATTGCCGGTACAGGGTCTCCATATGGTTATTGTGGATGATGTCGTCACTACCGGAAGTACCGTCGCGGAAATCGCGCAACTGCTTTTGCGCAACGGCGCAGCGACTGTCCAGGTATGGTGCCTGTGTCGAACCTTGTAGAGCCTCGATGATGGGCGTATTATAACCAACTAAAATAGTCAACTATTAGGCCATTACTATGATCCGTATTTCCGATGCTGCACAAGCGCACTTTGCCAAACTGCTGGCAAATCAGGAAGAAGGGACGCAAATCCGCGTATTTGTCATTAATCCCGGCACTCCTAACGCAGAGTGCGGCGTTTCTTATTGTCCGCCCGACGCCGTAGAAGCCACCGATACTGCACTGAAATTTGACCTGTTGACCGCTTATGTCGACGAGCTGAGCGCGCCCTATCTGGAAGACGCGGAAATTGATTTCGTGACCGACCAGCTAGGTTCTCAACTTACATTGAAAGCGCCAAACGCGAAGATGCGCAAAGTGGCCGATGACGCGCCGCTGATGGAGCGCGTGGAATATGCTCTGCAATCGCAGATTAACCCGCAGTTGGCGGGCCACGGCGGTCGCGTCTCGCTGATGGAAATTACCGATGAAGGCTATGCAATTCTGCAGTTTGGCGGCGGTTGTAACGGTTGCTCGATGGTTGACGTCACGCTGAAAGAAGGGATCGAGAAACAGTTGCTGAATGAATTCCCGGAACTGAAAGGGGTTCGCGATCTGACCGAACACCAGCGCGGCGAGCACTCCTACTACTAAGATTTTCCCCGCATCCATGCCCGATGGCGCTTGCGCCTGTCGGGCCTTGTCTGCCCCACCGTAGGCCGAATAAGGCGTTTACGCCGCCATCCTGCGCTATCAGCCACAACTCAGAACGATGGTCCTTCTCCTTTCACCGATAACATGACCTGTGTCTCATAATTTAAATTTTGCCTGCCAGGGTCATTTTCAACACCCACATGTTACCCGTATCATTCTTATGGGCACCTAACATCCATATAACATCTGACTACGCTCATTCGTTTCAACGGTAATCAGTATTGGTGCTATTGCGACTCTGTTCCCGTCGGGAACAACAGGAATTTGTCGTCGAAACAATGACGTTACCCATAACAAAGTAAAGGCCAGGTAAATCATGCCATTAGTCATCGTTGCTATCGGTGTTATCTTGTTACTTCTTCTGATGATCCGCTTCAAAATGAACGGATTTATCGCCCTTGTCCTGGTAGCGCTCGCTGTCGGGTTGATGCAGGGAATGCCGCTGGATAAAGTCATCGGCTCCATCAAAGCCGGTGTCGGCGGTACGCTTGGCAGTCTGGCCCTGATTATGGGGTTCGGCGCCATGCTGGGCAAAATGCTTGCCGACTGCGGCGGCGCTCAACGTATCGCCACTACCCTGATCGCGAAATTTGGTAAAAAGCATATTCAGTGGGCCGTAGTGTTAACCGGCTTTACCGTCGGCTTCGCTCTGTTCTATGAAGTGGGCTTCGTTCTGATGCTGCCGCTGGTATTCACCATTGCCGCAGCAGCGAATATCCCGTTACTGTACGTCGGCGTGCCGATGGCCGCGGCGCTTTCCGTCACACACGGCTTCCTGCCGCCGCACCCGGGCCCAACCGCAATCGCCACGATTTTCCATGCCGATATGGGTAAGACGCTGCTGTTTGGTACGATTCTGGCAATCCCGACCGTGATCCTTGCCGGACCGGTTTACGCCCGTTTCCTGAAAGGTATCGATAAGCCGATCCCGGAAGGCCTGTACAGCGCGAAAACTTTTACGGAAGAAGAGATGCCGGGCTTTGGCGTCAGCGTCTGGACGTCGCTGGTTCCGGTGATTCTGATGGCGATGCGTGCGATTGCCGAGATGATTCTGCCAAAAGGCCACGCTTTCCTGCCCGTTGCCGAGTTCCTGGGCGACCCGGTAATGGCTACGTTAATTGCCGTACTGATTGCGATGTTCACCTTTGGCCTGAACCGCGGGCGTTCCATGGATCAGATTAACGATACGCTGGTCTCTTCCATCAAAATTATCGCCATGATGCTGCTGATCATCGGCGGCGGCGGCGCGTTCAAGCAGGTGCTGGTCGATAGCGGCGTGGATAAATACATCGCTTCAATGATGCATGAAACCAATGTCTCTCCGCTGTTGATGGCGTGGTCTATCGCGGCGGTGCTGCGTATCGCGCTGGGCTCTGCGACTGTCGCGGCGATTACCGCAGGCGGCATTGCGGCGCCGCTGATCGCCACTACCGGCGTTAGCCCTGAACTGATGGTTATCGCGGTCGGTTCCGGGAGCGTGATTTTCTCTCACGTCAACGACCCGGGCTTCTGGCTGTTCAAAGAGTATTTCAATTTGACTATCGGCGAGACCATTAAATCCTGGTCGATGCTGGAAACGATCATCTCCGTCTGCGGCCTGATCGGCTGTCTGCTGTTGGGTATGGTGGTTTAAGCGAGACGGCTTGTAGGCCGGATAAGGCAGCAATGTGCGCCAGGATTGCCTGATGGCGCTGCGCTTATCAGGCCTACGTGCTCTCACCATAATAAAGCCGGGGAAATCCCCGGCTTTATTACTTCTTCTTCGCGGCCGCTTTTCGGCGCTTATCCAAATCCTTAATCAGCTTGTTTACGCCCTCATCGGCAAACATGGCCTCAAGAGATGCAGACAATTTCCGCCGCCAGTTTTTATACTGATCGCTGGTGCCCGGTACGTTAACCGGATCGGCCATATCCAGCCAGTCCTCCGGCTGAAGCCCCAACAGACCGCTGTTACTGTCGGCGATGTAGCGCTGAAGCCCGCGATTTAGCGTTGGCGTCATCGACATTAACGATGCCTTATGCCCGGCGCGTTTTGGCAGACAGCCATATTTATGCAGCGCGTCCAATAGCCCCTGTTTCGCCCGCTCGCGATCCTCATACAGCCCGCGCAGAATCACTTCATCCGGATAAAGCCCCAGAGCTTTACCCAACGTCAGGTCACCGCATTCCCAATAGCCGCGCAGCGTGGGGAGATCGTGCGTCGAGGCGACAGCCATCGATTGTTGCGGATACGCGCCTGGCGCGCGGAAGTTTTTCTCAAGGTCATTTTCAAACCACAGCACTTTATAAGAATAGACCCCGCTATCGCGCAGCTTGCCGACAATCTCAACTGGCACCGTCCCCAGATCTTCGCCTATCACCATACAACGGTGACGTTGGCTCTCCAGCGCCAGAATAGAAAGCAAATCATCTACCGGATAATGGACGTAAGCCCCCTGATCCGCTGTTTCGCCATACGGTATCCACCACAGACGCAGCAACGACATGACATGGTCAATGCGCAACGCGCCGCAGTTTTGCATATTGGCGCGCAGCAGGTCGATAAAGGGCTCATACGCCCGGGCGACAATGATATGCGGGTCCATTGGCGGCAACCCCCAGTTCTGACCGAGCGGGCCGAGGATATCCGGCGGCGCGCCGACAGATGCTTTCAGGCAGTACAGCTCCCGGTCGCACCAGGTTTCCGCGCCGCCTTCCGCTACGCCAACCGCCAGATCGCGGTACAGACCAATCGGTAGTTTAAAACTCTGGCAGGTATCCCAGCAGGCGGCGAATTGGCGCCAGGCCAGCCACTGAAGCCAGAGGTAAAACTCCACCTCTTCGCGGTGCGCTTCACAGAATTGTTTTACCGCGGGAGACTCTACCGACTGGTACGCCTCCGGCCAGGCTGGCCAGCCCCAGCGCTGCTCATCCTCTTTCACCTGATACGCATGCAGCGCGTCGAATGCCGCCTGCCAGTAAAGGCTCTCGCCTTCGCGGGCGATAAAGTGACGAAACTCCGCCATTTGCGCATCGTCGCGAGCGGCAAACCGCGTCCACGCCATCCGCAGCGCCGTGATTTTCAGCGCGGTAACGGTAGCGTAATCCACCCATTGCGCATCGCGTGCCTGTCGCAGCTTTTGCTGTGTGGCGGGCATTTGCCACCATGCCTGCGCCTCTTCGCTCAGGCGGAAATCTTCGACGGCGTTGACGTCGATATATATCACGTTCAGCCAGCGACGAGACGAGGGGCTGTAGGGACTGGCGCTCTCCGGATTCGCCGGATAAAGCGCGTGGATCGGGTTCAGGCCGATAAACGCGCCGCCGCGTGTCGCCACGTCGACCAGCATCGACTTCAAATCGCCGAAATCGCCAATACCCCAGTTTTTTTCTGAACGCAGAGTATAAAGCTGGACGCAGGCCCCCCACAGTTTTTTCCCTTCCAGCAGCGCCTGCGGCTCATAGCATCGCGGCGGGGCGACGATAATCCGGCAGTGCGTACGCTGTTCATCCTGGGTCAACGTCAGGGTGTGGTAGCCCTCCGGCAACGTAGCCGGCAGGTTAAGTTTTTTACCGCCCGTCACGCGCCCTTTGTAATGCTCGCCCTCTTCCGTAGTCAGCAGCCAGGCAAACTCACCGCGCCCCTCTACCGGCAACGCCATTTTTTTACCCGCGGTATAAACCTTCACATTCGGCACGACCGCCTGTGGTCCTGTTGTCGTGCCGTGCATCGCCGCCAGCAAACGTCTCTTGGTTTCAGCGCCAATAGACTGCGGTTTGCCATGAGCATTGATGTAACTGGGACTGATCCCCGCCGCCAGCGCGGCACTATCGAGACGTTTATTTTCCATCGCGCTCCCTTAGCGTTTTGCCTGCCAGATACGGGCCTGATAATCGCGAATAGAGCGATCGGAACTGAACATACCGCAGCGCGCGGTATTGAGGATCGCGGCGCGCGTCCACGCTTCCTGGTCACGATACAGCGCATCCACCTGCTTTTGCGCCTCGACATAAGCGGCGAAGTCCGCCATGACCAGGTACGGATCGCCCCCCTGTTTGCCGAGGCTATGCAGCATCTGGTCAAAGGCATGTTTATCGCCATCGCTGTATTGACCGCTTTCCAGCTCTTTTAGCACCGCATCCAGCACTTTGTCTTTTTTACGCCATTTCACCGGATCGTAGCCTTTGGCTTTGAGCGCCTTGACCTCTTCCACAGTATGGCCAAAGATAAAGATATTCTCTTCACCCACCTTCTCAGCGATTTCAACGTTAGCGCCGTCCAGTGTTCCCACGGTCAACGCCCCGTTCAGCGCCAGTTTCATGTTGCCGGTGCCGGACGCCTCTTTCCCGGCAGTAGAAATTTGCTCGGAAATATCCGCCGCCGGAATGAGCATTTCCGCCGCCGAGACGCAGTAATCCGGCAGGAAAACCACCTTCAGCTTGTCACCCACCGCCGGGTCGTTATTAATGACTTCCGCAACCTTATTGATAGCAAAAATGATGTTCTTCGCCAGGTAATAGCCCGGCGCCGCCTTCGCGCCAAACAGGAATACGCGCGGTACGCGGTCAGCCTGCGGGTTTTCGCGGATCTCTTTGTACAGCGCCAGAATATGCAACAGATTCAGATGCTGACGCTTGTACTCGTGCAGACGTTTGATTTGAATATCAAAAATCGCATGGCTCGAAATCTCAATCCCGGTACGGGCCTGGATAAATTTCACCAGGCGCTCTTTGTTCGCCCGTTTGATGTCGCGATATTGCTGACGGAATTTGGCGTCGTCAGCGTATTTTTCGAGGTTGATCAACTGGTCGAGATCGTTAGCCCACTCTTTTTTCAGCGTTTTATCCAGCAACGCCGCAAGCTGCGGATTGCACTGTTTGATCCAGCGACGCGGTGTAATGCCGTTGGTGACATTGTGGAATTTGTTCGGCCAAAGCTGGTGATATTCCGGGAACAGATCTTTCACCACCAGATCGGAGTGCAGCGCCGCCACGCCGTTGACCGCAAAGCCGCTGACCACGCACATATTGGCCATGCGTACCTGACGGTCGTGCACCACCGCCAGTTTTGCCCATACCTGCTTATCGCCAGGCCAGGTCTTATCGACCAGCGTCTTAAAGCGATCGTTAATCTGCTTGATAATCTGCATATGACGCGGCAACAGCGCTTTGATTAACCTCTCGTCCCAGCACTCCAGCGCTTCCGGCATCAGGGTGTGGTTGGTGTAGGCGAAGGTTTTGCTGGTGATAGCCCAGGCGTCATCCCAGCTCAGCTGGTGCTCGTCAATCAGCACGCGCAGCAGTTCCGGAATGGCGATGGTCGGGTGAGTATCGTTCAACTGAATGACCTCGTAATCCGCCAGCTCATGCAGTTTGCGTCCGGCCAGATGATGGCGACGCAGAATATCCGCTACCGAGCAGGCGCACTGGAAGTATTGCTGCATCAGGCGCAGTTTTTTGCCCGCCGTGTGGTTATCGTTGGGATAAAGCACCTTCGTCAGTTTTTCCGCATCGATACCCTGCTGTTCCGCCCGCAGGAAAGCGCCGTCGTTGAATTTGGTCAGATCAAACGGATGGGCGTGGGTCGCCTGCCACAAACGCAGCGGTTGCGCGACACCGTTACGATAGCCTAACACCGGCAGATCCCAAGCCTGGCCTGTAATCACAAAACCTGGCTCCCAGCGCCCTTCTTTGGTGACTTTACCGCCGATCCCAACCTGGACGTCCAGCGCCTCGTTGTGGCGGAACCACGGATAGCTGCCGCGATGCCAGTCATCCGGCGCTTCCATCTGCTTGCCTTCAACAAATGACTGACGGAACAGCCCATACTGGTAGTTCAGACCATAGCCCGTAGCGGACTGCCCGACGGTGGCCATCGAATCGAGGAAGCAGGCGGCCAGACGTCCCAGACCACCGTTGCCGAGCGCCGGATCGACTTCCTCTTCCAGCAGATTGGTCAGATTAATATCGTGCGCTTTCAGCACATCGCTAACGTCCTGGTACCATCCCAGATTTAACAGGTTATTTCCCGTCAGGCGGCCAATCAAAAATTCCATCGAAATGTAGTTCACATGACGCTGGCCTTTCGTCGGCTGCGCTACCGGTTGCGCGCTCAGTAATTCCGCCAGCGCGCCGCTAACGGCCTGCCACCACTGACGAGGCGTCATGTCGGACGCCGACAGTAAACCGAAACGCTGCCACTGACGCGTCAGGGCGGCCTGGAATTGATCTTTATTGAAGGTTGGCTGTGACATAGGAAATCCGTCCTCGGGTAATAAAACAACGTTATCGCTAGTTTGCCAGGCTCGATGTTGACCTTCCTCCTCCCGGCAATGATTAGGGAGGGAGGAGGAGCGGGGATGAGCATAAAAGTGTGATCGCCGCCACTTACCCCTGTATAAACGCGCCGATTCCTGTCAACGACACCCAGTGTTACGCATAATCAAATGAATAAACAGAAATAACAGTAAATCGCGAAGGGGTATTTTCGAAGATTATATGAACGCCGAAATAGTTTCTTACCTGAAATATTCAGCAGCGGGAGGTTCACTAACTTAACATAATTAATTAAACGCCTGGTATCGCCATTGTGTTAAATCCGGATGATGTCCAGGACATTATTTACAATAACGGAAATATGACCTCAGCCCAGCTGTGACGCTCGTTTCAACCGCGCCGAATACTTTTTTAATACCGTTATTTAGAATTGTGACAGAGTGCAAATTCAGACACATAAAAAGTCTGCTTAGCTTGCATTAAAATGCTTTCTGGCCGACCTTATATCTATTAATTACGAAGCGCAAAAAAAATCGCAGTTCCCCCCATTTCCCACAGTGAAGTGATTGCTATGTTGATTCCGTCTAAATTAAGTCGTCCGGTTCGTCTCGACCATACCGTGGTTCGTGAGCGGCTGTTGGCTAAACTTTCCGGCGCGAACAATTTCAGGCTCGCCCTGGTAACCAGTCCTGCTGGCTATGGGAAAACCACGCTTGTCTCACAGTGGGCGGCGGGCAAAAATGAATTAGGCTGGTACTCTCTCGACGAAGGCGATAACCAGCAAGAGCGATTCGCCAGTTACTTAATTGCCGCTATCCAACAGGCCACTGGCGGACACTGCTCTACCAGCGAAGCGATGGCGCAAAAACGTCAGTATGCCAGCCTGACGTCCCTCTTCGCACAGCTCTTTATTGAACTGGCGCAGTGGCATCGCCCGCTTTATCTGGTGATTGACGACTACCATTTGATTACCAATCCGGTGATTCACGACGCGATGCGCTTTTTCTTACGGCATCAGCCGGAAAATTTCACCCTGGTGGTGTTATCGCGTAATTTGCCGCAACTGGGCATCGCTAACCTGCGCGTGCGCGATCAGCTGTTGGAAATCGGCAGCCAGCAGTTGGCTTTTAACCATCAGGAAGCAAAGCAATTTTTTGACCGTCGTCTTTCGTCGCCCATTGAAGCCGCTGAGAGCAGCCGCATGTGCGACGATGTGGCCGGTTGGGCCACTGCGCTACAGTTGATCGCCCTCTCCGCGCGCCAGAACCATACCTCTGCGCATCACTCCGCCCGCCGTCTTGCCGGGATTAATGCCAGCCACCTTTCTGATTATCTGGTGGACGAAGTACTGGATAACGTGGATGTCAGCACCCGACATTTTTTACTTAAAAGCGCGATTTTACGCTCAATGAATGACGCGTTGATCGTGCGCGTGACCGGCGAAGAAAACGGCCAGATGCGGCTGGAGGAGATTGAGCGCCAGGGGTTATTCCTGCAACGCATGGACGACACGGGCGAATGGTTCAGCTATCACCCGTTGTTTGGTAGCTTTCTGCGCCAGCGTTGCCAGTGGGAACTGGCGGCGGAACTGCCGGAGATCCACCGTGCGGCCGCGGAAAGCTGGATGGAACAAGGTTTTCCCAGCGAAGCTATACATCATGCGCTGGCGGCGGGTGACGCGCAAATGCTGCGCGATATCCTGCTTAACCATGCGTGGGGGCTGTTTAATCACAGTGAACTGGCGCTGCTGGAAGAGTCATTAAAAGCGCTGCCGTGGGAAAGCCTGCTGGAAAATCCGCGGCTGGTGTTGTTACAGGCCTGGCTGATGCAAAGCCAACACCGCTACAGCGAAGTGAATACGCTGCTGGCGCGCGCCGAGCAAGAGATCAAAGGGGTCATGGACGGCACGCTACATGCTGAATTTAACGCGCTGCGCGCCCAGGTCGCCATCAACGACGGCAATCCGGAAGAGGCAGAGCGGCTGGCGAAACTGGCGCTGGATGAGCTTCCTCTCGCCTGGTTTTATAGCCGTATTGTCGCGACCTCCGTTCACGGTGAAGTGCTGCACTGTAAAGGCGATCTCAGCCAGTCTTTATCGCTGATGCAGCAAACCGAACAAATGGCGCGCCATCATGACGTCTGGCATTACGCGCTGTGGAGCTTAATTCAACAAAGCGAAATTCAGTTCGCCCAGGGATTCCTGCAGGCCGCATGGGAAACGCAGGAGAGAGCCTTCCAGTTGATCAAAGAGCAACATCTGGAACAACTGCCGATGCATGAGTTTCTGGTACGTATCCGCGCGCAATTGCTGTGGGCGTGGGCGCGCCTTGACGAAGCGGAGGCCTCGGCGCGCAGCGGTATCGCTGTGCTGTCCACCTTCCAGCCGCAACAACAGTTGCAGTGCCTGACGTTACTGGTGCAGTGCTCGCTGGCGCGCGGCGATCTGGATAATGCCCGTAGTCAGCTTAACCGACTGGAAAATTTATTAGGCAATGGCCGTTATCACTGCGACTGGATCTCTAACGCCGATAAGGTGCGTGTCATTTACTGGCAGTTAACCGGCGACAAGAAATCCGCCGCCAACTGGTTACGTCATACGCCCAAACCGGCGTTTGCCAATAACCATTTTCTGCAAGGGCAATGGCGGAATATCGCCCGCGCGCAGATCCTGCTGGGCGAATTCGAGCCTGCGGAAATCGTGCTGGAAGAGTTAAATGAGAATGCCCGTAGCCTGCGCTTAATGAGCGATTTAAACCGCAATCTGCTGTTACTCAATCAGCTTTACTGGCAATCCGGGCGGAAAAACGATGCCCAGCGCGTATTGCTTGATGCCTTACAGCTCGCCAACCGCACCGGATTTATCAGCCATTTTGTGATTGAAGGCGAAGCCATGGCGCAACAATTGCGTCAGCTTATCCAGCTCAATACGCTGCCGGAGATGGAGCAGCATCGCGCGCAGCGCATCCTGCGAGAGATTAACCAACATCACCGACATAAATTCGCCCATTTTGACGAAGGCTTCGTCGAGCGCCTGCTTAACCATCCGGATGTCCCGGAGCTTATTCGCACCAGCCCGCTCACCCAGCGTGAATGGCAGGTGTTAGGGCTTATCTATTCCGGTTACAGCAACGAACAGATTGCCGGCGAACTGGCGGTAGCCGCAACCACCATTAAGACGCATATCCGCAACCTCTACCAGAAACTCGGCGTCGCGCACCGTCAGGACGCGGTACAGCACGCGCAGCAGTTGCTGAAGATGATGGGGTATGGGGTTTAAATTAATGCCTGATGAGCTTATCAGGCCTACGATCACGCGCAGAGTGTAGGCCTGATAAGACAGTCTCTTTAACACAGCTCCAGTTGAATATGGTTCTCCGTCAACACCTGCATCACGCCCGGCGGCGGCAGGGTATCGGTGTAGACCGCATCGACCATACTAATGCTGCCCATGTTTACCATCGCGTTACGGCCAAATTTAGAGTGATCCACCACCAGCATCACGTGGCGCGAATTTTCGATAATCGCGCGCTTGGTGCGTACCTCATGGTAGTCAAATTCCAGCAACGAGCCGTCGCTATCAATACCGCTAATACCGAGAATGCCGAAATCGAGACGGAACTGGGCGATAAAGTCCTGCGTCGCTTCGCCAATAATGCCGCCGTCGCGGCTACGGAGTTCGCCGCCAGCGAGGATAATACGAAAATCCTCTTTCGCCATTAGCGTGTTCGCTACGTTCAAATTGTTGGTCACGATCCGCAAATTACTGTGCCCTAACAGGGCGTGCGCTACGGCTTCCGGCGTCGTGCCGATATCAATAAACAGCGTTGAACCATTGGGAATCTGGGCCGCGACTTTGCGAGCGATGCGCTCTTTTTCTTCCGTTTGCGTCGCCTTACGATCGTGCCACGGCGTGTTCACCGAGCTGGAGGGCAACGCCGCGCCGCCGTGGTGGCGCAAAATCATATTCTGTTCCGCCAGATCGTTAAGATCCCGACGAATGGTTTGCGGGCTGACAGAAAAATGCTCCACCAGCTCTTCCGTACTGACGTACCCCTGTTTTTTTACCAGTTCAATGATCGCGTCATGCCGTTGTGTTTGTTTCATGAATAATCTCTGAAAGTAACCAACCTTGCGCCGGATAGCGGCATTCGCCCTACCCGGCCTGGAAAAATATCTCGACCACAGGCCGGATACGCCTCACGTTCGTTTTCGCGCATTCAGCGTATCAACAAAGGCCATCGCTAAACCGACGATAAGCCCGGCGATGTGCGCGCCGTTCGCCATAGACATGCCAAACCAGTCAAACCAACCAGCGACTATCCACAATAATGCAAAAATAATTAAGCCGCGCTGGAGGTAAATTCCGCTTTGCGGATCGCGCTCTCCACGCAGCCACACGTAGCCCATCAGCGCATAGACGACGCCAGACAGCCCGCCAAACCACGGGCCGCTAAATTTCTGCTGTACATAGCCGCTTAGCAGCGCGCTTATCACCGTAATGACGATTAATTTACCGCTGCCCAGGCGCTTCTCTACCGCCCCGCCGAGATACCACCACCACAGCAGGTTAAAAAGAATATGCATCAGTGAGAAGTGCATAAAGATATGGGTGAAGTAGCGCCAGACTTCAAATTTTAAAACCGGATCGAACGGCCACGCCAGCCACACCATCACCGTCTGATCGCCGATGAGACTCATCGCGATATAGACCAGCACGCAGGCGAGCATCACGATCCAGGTAACAGGGCCGGCTCGTTCACGCAGCGTGGCGAGAAAGGGAAAACGGCGGTAGCGTAGCCCGCTGTTAGTCTGTCCGGACTGCCAGCTAGCCGCCAGATAACGCGGATCGCCGGGATTTTCTATAAACCGCGCCAGCTCGACCCGCACACGTTCGGCCTGCGATTCATCTGCCAGCCAGATATCGCTTTGATTATGTTGCTGAATAGTAAGAATGACGCCCTGGGTGGCCATGTAATCAACAAATGCCTGCGCCACGCGAGGATTCGCAAAGGAAGTAATCATCAACATTATTGCTGTCGCTTAGTCCATACAAAAGAAGACAGTATATATACCCTTCTCGTCGGAGGCTGCATCTTTATGGGATTACGCGCCATTCGCGACATCGGCAGGGAAACGGCGATGCCAGGCCTCAAACCCGCCGTCAATGCTGTAAACCGCATCATAGCCTTGCTGGAGCAGATACTGCGCGGCGCCTTTACTACTGTTGCCGTGATAGCACATTACCATCACCGCGGTATCGAAACCATGCTCACGCATAAACGCGCCCAGCGTATCGTTAGTCAAGTGAAACGCCTGCGGCGCATGACCCATGGCATAACTTTGCGGATCGCGAATATCGACCAGCACCGCCGCGCCCTGGTGCAGTTTCTGATACGCCTCTTCTACAGTGATACATTCAAATTGTTCCATGAATCGCTCTTTCATTATTGCCGGTGAAGCCAATTAAGGCATTTTATCGCCCAGTGTACGTTGACGGAGTAGCTTAACGCCATAATGTTATACATATCACTCTAAAATGTTTTTTCGATGTTACCAATAGCGCGTTTCTTTGCTATTATGTTCGATAACGAACATTTTTGAACTTTAACGAAAGTGCAAGAGGGCAGCATGGAAACCAAAGATCTGATCGTGATAGGCGGGGGCATTAACGGTGCAGGCATCGCGGCTGATGCCGCCGGACGCGGTTTGTCCGTACTCATGCTGGAAGCGCAGGATTTGGCCTGCGCAACCTCTTCCGCCAGTTCGAAACTTATCCACGGCGGCTTACGCTACCTTGAGCACTACGAGTTCCGTCTGGTCAGCGAAGCGCTGGCAGAACGTGAAGTGCTGTTGAAAATGGCGCCGCACATCGCCTTCCCGATGCGTTTTCGTCTGCCGCACCGCCCGCATTTACGTCCGGCCTGGATGATCCGTATCGGTCTGTTTATGTACGATCACCTCGGCAAACGTACCAGTTTACCCGGTTCCACCGGTGTGCGGTTTGGCGCAGATTCGGTGCTCAAACCGGAAATCGTGCGCGGATTCGAATATTCCGACTGCTGGGTAGACGATGCGCGTCTGGTGCTGGCTAACGCACAGATGGTGGTGCGTAAAGGCGGCGAAGTCCTTACCCGTACTCGCGCAACCGCCGCTCGTCGGGAAAATGGCCTGTGGATTGTCGAAGCGGAAGATATCGACACCGGTAAAAAATATGTCTGGCAGGCGCGCGGACTGGTTAACGCCACCGGACCGTGGGTCAAACAGTTCTTCGACGAAGGGATGCACCTGCCGTCACCGTATGGCATCCGCCTGATCAAAGGCAGCCATATCGTCGTGCCGCGCGTCCATAATCAGAAGCAGGCGTATATTCTGCAAAACGAAGATAAGCGTATCGTCTTTGTCATTCCGTGGATGGAAGAGTTTTCGATCATTGGCACAACCGATGTCGAATATAAAGGCGATCCGAAAGCGGTAAAAATTGAAGAGAGCGAAATTAATTACCTGTTGAAGGTTTATAACGCGCACTTCCAGAAACAACTGGGGCGCGATGACATCGTCTGGACGTACTCCGGCGTCCGTCCGCTGTGCGATGATGAGTCCGACTCACCGCAGGCGATCACTCGCGATTATACCCTTGATATTCATGATGAAAACGGCAAAGCGCCGCTGCTTTCCGTGTTTGGCGGTAAGCTCACGACCTACCGTAAGCTGGCCGAACATGCGATGGAAAAACTGGCGTCTTATTATCCAGGCATCGGGCCGGCATGGACCAAAACGTGCGTACTGCCCGGCGGCGACATCGACGGCAGCCGCGAAGATTACGCGGCGAAGCTGCGTCGTCGTTATCCGTTCCTGACGGAATCGCTGGCGCGTCACTATTCGCGCACTTACGGCAGCAACACGGAGTGGATTCTCGGCGAAGCCACGTCGCTGCTTGATTTAGGCGAAGATTTCGGTCATGAGTTTTACGAAGCGGAACTCAAGTACCTGGTGGATCACGAATGGGTGCGCCGTACTGAAGACGCTATCTGGCGTCGCACCAAAGAAGGCATGTGGCTGACCGCCGAACAGCAGTCCCGCATCACCCAGTGGCTGGCGGCGTATGTTGAGAAACACCAACTTTCACTGGCGTCGTAATAAAATCCGGGGCGGTTTATACCGCCCTTTTTCGCCACATACCGCATTCACTCGCCGGATTTTGTACAGCCGGGCATATGATTAGTGATACGGTAGCGATCGACACTTATTTTGGTAATAAAGAAGGGTTTTGCCCGCGCTTCGCTATTCCAGAGAGTTTTCCCCGTTTTACACCAGCTTTTATGAGGAAAGTTGGCATAATGAACCACGCTCTCCTCCCCCAGCACGCTTTCAAAATGCGCGCGTTTATCACCGTCGGCCACGCTAAAGTCAGCATAAAAAAGATTGCTGTCCAGGTTAAACGTCATTTCTATTTCACTGGCGGAAGATGGAAAGAACACAGGTAGCCAGGTCCAGATACCGGATTGCTCCGGTATGGCGGCATAATCAGGAAAATAGCTTACCTGGCGATCATCGCAGGCGGTCAGCACAGCGACGATGATTAATGCCGCGCCACACCGGAGAACCTGATTAATCAGCTCAGCAACAATATCTTTATGCCACGAAGGGGATTCACGCCGTGCAATACGAATATCAGCGCCGCTGGCCGGGTCTACGCCAACCCGTTCCACATATAGTTTAACATCTTCCATTTAGTCCCTTTATTTCGCGGCCGGATACAGCGGCACATATCCCACATCCTGCACCAACTGTTGTCCCTGCGGGCTTAGAAACCAGTCCACCAGATTTTGTGTTTCCGCTGTGGGGTGTTCACGGGTAACCATATAAACATCAACCGTGTACGGGTAACTGCCGTTACGAATATTTTCAACCGTCGGGGCAACATCGTTTATCGCCAGTAATTTAATCTCTTTATTGCTGTGCATCTGCGTAGCGTAATAACGAAAGGTATAGCCAATGGCGTTGTGCGTATTGCGATACTCAGCCACGATATCCACCATTTCCCCCATTGCGGTTGCCACTGATGTTGTTTGCGCTGGCATCAGCTTCGTTTCTTTCATTACCTTCGCCAGCATCGCCGTTTGGCTGCCAGAGTTTTCCGGTCGCTGCCAGGGCTTAATGTCGATTGCCTCTCCGCCTACCTCATTCCAGTGGGTGATTCTTCCGCTAAAAATGCCGCGAATTTGTACATCACTCAACGATGACACGGGATTGCTTTGGTTGACGATAAACACAAACGCTTCACGTGCAAAGGGGGTGTAAACCAGTTTTACCCCACTGGCCTCGGCCAATTGCTTTTGAGCAGTGGAAGGCTGGGCGACAAAAATAAGATCGGCATTACCGTTAAGGATATTTTGATAGGCTTCAATGGTTCCCTGGTTTTCAAGGTAGTCTTCAGGGCAGATATCATCCGGAAAGCGCGTAAGCGCATAAAAAGCCGAGGCGTATAACGGCAAGCCAGCCGTTGCGCCATCGAGCCGCGGCCAATTTTGAGTGAGCAAAAGTGTCGGTTCATCGCGCAGCCCGGTTAGCTTGTTGCCCCATGTGTGCGCCTGATAATCGCGGAAATAAAGATATTCACTGCTCTCGGGAGCGGGATACTTCACGGCATAAAGATGTGACTGGTATACGGCACAGCTCCCGAAAAACAGCAGGCAAATCACCAGCAGGTTACGACAAGTGTAGCCCGCACCGCCGCGTAGCACTCCCCAACGCGCACCGCCATACCCTAATGCAAAACAGAGCTGCGAGCCAACCGGGATGAGCAACACTGCCCATACCCAGCCGTTGAAAAAGGATATTACGCTGGGTACTAACCAAAGCGTTTGCACCACCTGGGCGATGGGTTTACGCCCTATCGCGCGAATATTAAGATCGGTGAGAAACATCAGGATGACCCACCCCATCAGCACCACCAGAGCGGGCATAAGCAGGCAGCAATCACGCCATTCTGGATTTACCTCTGATGCATTTCCCTTTCCCCATATCCGGCCACAGAGAAAAATTAACCCTGCGCCCAGAAGCGCTACCGGGATAATGGTCGCCTTCTCAATAGATTGCGCGACGGGGATACTATTTTCAAGAACGCTAATGTACGCCCACGTTCCCCCCACGATAATCGTAATAATGTTCACCAGCAGCGGCACGCCGATAAACGCCATCATGATTGACAAAAAAAGCCACTTAGCATTTTTCATTTTTCTATCCGCTAATCCCTGCGATAGCGGAAGTATAAACCCGGTAGTCCTGAGCACCCCCCATGCATTTTTCTGAAATCGCGACGTTAAAACATTCACGATAGCGGCAGACAGAAGTTGAAAGTTCCGGCTGCCGTTTTTTATTTACAGGCTCACATTAACCTGCAAGATCGATCTTTTTCCGCGCCTGCCCAACAGCATCGGCGGCCCGCAATGCCGCCTGCACAGCCTCCGGCGTAATGGTAAACGGCTCGTTGTGTATCGTTTCCCCAGTTTGACAAGACGCCCTGGCAACGACCAGCAGTTCATCATCGCTAACGCCAGCCAGACCAATATCCGCCAGCGTGGTGGGCAAGCCTATATCTTCACAAAATTGATAAACCTCCTCGATAAGCTCAGGCGCTCTATCGGTGAGCATAAGCATTGCCAGCGTGCCAAACGCAACCTTTTCCCCATGCCAGTATTTGTGCGTGGCGGGCAGTACCGTCAGACCGTTATGAATGGCGTGCGCCGCCGCCAGCCCACCGCTTTCAAAACCGAGCCCGGATAATAGCGTATTCGCTTCGATAACATGTTCGAGCGCCGGAGTAACCTGATGTTGTTCACAGGCAAGCTTCGCCAGGCGCCCATAGCGCATTAAGGTGGTGTAGCAAAAGCGCGCCAGCTCAAATGCGGTCATCGGTCCTGGCCTGGTGGTCATATTGCCTGCCCCTTTGATGCGGCAATCTTCCGCTTCAAACCAGGTTGCCAGCGCATCGCCTATCCCGGAAACCAAAAAGCGTACCGGCGCGGCAGCAATAATACTGCTGTCCACCAGCACAAGCGTCGGGTTACGTGGAATCATCAGGTAGCGTTTGAATTTCCCTTCTGGCGTATAGATAACAACCAGTGAACTGCACGGCGCATCCGTTGAGGCCAGAGTAGGAACCACGGCAATAGGCAGCCGCAGGCTGGCGCCGGTTGCTTTTGCCGTATCCAGGGTTTTCCCGCCCCCCATACCAACAATCACATCGGCGCCAATTTCCTGCGCGCGTGCGGAGATGCGAGCAATTTCCTCATCACTGCACTCGCTACTGAACACTTCGATATCAAATTCAATCACCCCGTGCAGTGCTGTTGCAACTGTATCCCGGTAGGTGTTGTGAACAACAGGATCCTGCAAAATCAGCGCCTTATGACCGAGTGCGGCCAATTCCTGCGGGAGATGCGTTGTCAACGCTCCTTTACCCTGAACATATCGTGACGGAAAGATCGCGGTAGTAACCATTGTTTCTCCTTAAAAAGCATTAAAGTTCAATATACAGAACACAAATTCCACATAAAGAATTTAATGCTGTTTACTCTGAACGCACAATGACCAGGTGAGAGCATAATCTTATCCTGTGAGGCAGCGCACAATTTTGGCTATGTATTAGACCGATGAGCAGTTTCCATTGGGTTATCCGCTCTTTCTCACCTTATCTCCGTTCATTTTTGAAGCAAATCACAAAATATAACCTTCCTTAGAGTATGGAATTGACGCTGTATGAATACGTCGGCATAGTGTCAATATACAGAACAGTAGTTCCATATACAGAACACATTTTTGATACTAAAGGGATGCAATGATGAGCATTGAAATAGAGAAACCGACCACACGAGGGCGCTGGCTGCATATTATTCCAGCCACGATCCTCGTTTATATCGTGGCCTATATGGACAGGACCAATATCGCCATTGGGATAGCAGGCGGCATGGATGAAGATTTAGGCATGACGGCTTCTTTTGCCGGTCTGGTCGCCGGGATCTTCTTTATTGGTTATATCTTCCTGCAAATTCCCGGCGGTCAGATAGCCGAGCGGCTAAGCGCCAAAAAGTTAATTGCCTGGACAATCGTCGCCTGGGGGGGCTTTGCCCTGCTGACCGGTTTTGTTCAGACACCGACGCAGTTGTTGATTATCCGCTTTGTGCTCGGCGTGGCGGAAGGTGCTGTGTATCCCGCCATTCTGGCGCTGATTGGCCACTGGTTCCCAAATGAGGAGCGCGCCAGGGCTATCGCCTATTTCCAGATGAACCTGGCCGTCGCTTCTATTATTACCGGGCCGCTTTCCGGCTGGCTTATTGAAACCTACGGCTGGCGGGAGATGTTTATCATCGAAGGCTTGCTCTCTCTGGGACTGCTCTTTGTCTGGCTACCTTTGGTTTCCGATCACCCGCATCAGGCAAAGTGGCTGGATCCGAAAGAGCGCGCCTGGATCGAACAAAAATTGCTGGCCGATCGCGCGTTGAGTATTGGCGGAGAGCAAAGCAGCATTCGCGGCGTATTAAAAAGCATCAACCTGTGGAAGCTTGTCGGTATCTATTTCTTCGTACAGGTCGGCTTCTATGGCTTCGCGCTATGGATGCCAAATCTGATTAAACACCTGACCGGCAGCGGCATGACCATCGTTGGGGTACTCACCGCGGCGCCTTACGTTCTGTGCATTATCGGTCAGTATTACATCGCCAAATGGTGTGATAAAACGATGAATCGCCGCCTTTACACGGCTATTCCTCTGCTGGGTTTCGCGGTCTGCCTCGCCCTCTCCTTATTACTGAAAGATAACGTCTGGCTCGCCTACGGCATGATGGTCATTTGCGGATTCTTCCTGCAAGCCTATGCCGGTCCATTCTGGACGCTGCCGCCATTACTCTTCGCCCCCAACGTTCTGGGCGGCGTGCGCGGCACGATCAACGCCCTGGGCAACATCGGCGGCTTTATCGGTCCGTACCTCGTCGGGCTGTTAACGGTGACGTTCTCGCAAACAGCAGGAATGACCGTACTGGTTGCCGCCCTGCTTATCGCTGTTGGACTGCTTTTCAGCTTACCTTCTGTTACCGCTCGTCCTGCAGGTAGCAGCAACACACCTAACACCTCGACGCCGGGTGCGTCACTTAAACAGGAAGGAATCGCCAAATGAGCCAAAAATGTCAACATGCTCGCGACCTGTGGTCGCAGCTCGACGCCCTGCGTCTTGGAATGAATTACAGCAAAGAAGATGTCAATAAACTGCAGGTCCTGGTGGATGATTGCTATGGTGAAAGTCATCCGGGCAGTTTCCATCTTAACCAACTGGGCGATGAAGCCGTGCTGGGTGTTCATGAAAGCGGCGGTCGCGCGGTCCGTCACCATGTAACGGATATCTGCGACGGCTGGGGTCAGGGCCACGATGGGATGAATTACATCCTGGCATCTCGAGAAGCTATTGCCAACATGGTCGAAATTCATGCCTCAGTGGTGCCTTATGATGCCGGTATTCTGATCTCAAGCTGCGATAAATCTATCCCGGCGCATCTGATTGCCGCCGCACGCCTGAACCTGCCGCTACTGCATATTCCCGGCGGTTCTATGCGTCCGGCACCGAATATGAGTACTTCTGACCTCGGTGGGATCACTGCTAAGTTGAAGAAAGGCGAAATCGGCATTCAGCAAGTGGAAGCCATGCAGCAATGCGGTTGCCCCACCGCCGGAGCCTGCCAGTTTATGGGAACGGCCAGTACCATGCAGTGCATGTCGGAGGCCTTGGGGCTGGCCCTGCCAGGCAGCGCTTTGCTGCCATCGACCCTGGCGGAAATTCGCCGCGTTGCCAGAACTGCAGGCCACCAGGCGCTGTATCTGGCGGAGAAAAATATCACCACCCATAAGATCCTGACTCCTGCGGCGTTTGAAAATGCTATCAAAGTCCATGCTGCTATTGGTGGCAGCACCAATGCGATGATCCACCTTCCGGCCATCGCTCATGAACTTGGATGGGAGCTGAAGCCCGAACTGTTTGATCGGATCAATAACGAAATCCCTTATCTGACCAATATTCAGCCCAGCGGTGAATACGTTACCGAAATGATGTGGTTCGCTGGCGGCGTGCCAATGGTGCAATGGTATCTGCGCGATTATCTGGATCTTGATGTTCTTACCGTGACTGGCCGTACGCTCGGCGACAACCTGGAAATGCTCCATCAATCTGGCTTCTTTACCCGTAACCACGGTTACCTCAACAATTACAAAGTCAGTCCGGAGGAGGTGATCCGTAAACCAGAAAATGCCACCAAAAAAGGGTCGATTGCGGTACTGAAAGGCAACATCGCGCCTGAAGGAGCGGTCATTAAATACGCGGCCTGTGCGCCGGATATGCACCACCATACCGGTCCTGCTCGGGTCTTTAACTCCGAAGAAGACGCTCAGCAGGCCATCATCCATAACCATATCGAACCCGGCGACGTCATTTTCATTCGCTACGAAGGCGCAAAAGGCTCTGGCGCACCGGAAATGCTGATGACAACCGATGCCATCGTGTATGACAAACGCCTCGACGGAAAAGTCGCATTGATTACCGACGGTCGTTTCTCTGGAGCGACCAGCGGGCCATGTGTCGGACACGTCTCGCCAGAAGCCGCTGATGGCGGGCCGATTGCCCTGGTGGAAGATGGTGATTTAATCGAAATGGATGTGAAAGGCCGCAAGCTCAATATTGTAGGGATCGACGGGGTGCCTAAAACAGAAGAGGAAATACGCCGCTGTCTTGAAGAGCGTCGAGCAAGCTGGAAGAAACCTGATTATTCAAACCGTCGCGGCGTCTTTAAACAGTTCACCGCTAATGCAACATCATTAATGGCCGGAGCCTGGCTTAAATAATATCCCTGGCGGGCTACGGCTCGCCTGTTTTAAGGATCAATACATGACTCAGATTACGAAATTTCACGGCGTATTTCCGCCAGTTCCGACCATTGTTAATGCGCAGGGAGAGTTAGATAAAGTCGGCATGGCAACCTTGCTGGATCATCTTATTGCAAGCAAGGTCAATGGCGTATTACTGCTGGGCAGCGGGGGGGAATTTTGCCATATGACCAATGCGCTGCGTCTGGAAACCGCAGAGTTTTGCGTCCGTCATATTAACCGCCGTATTCCAGTACTATTAGGTATTAGCAGCACCAGCACGCAGGAAGTGATTGAGTATGGTCAGCATGCCGACCGACTCGAAGTCGATGCCGTGCTGGTACTCAATCCCTACTATGCCAGATTGACCGATGAGTATATTTATCATCATTTCAAAACCGTGGCTAATAACATAAAAAGCCCGGTCATTCTCTACAACTTTCCAGCATTGACGGGACAGGACCTTAGCGTTGATTTAATTACCCGGCTGGCGCAGGATCACCCCAATATTATCGGCATTAAGGATACCGTTGATAATATCAGCCATATTCGTGAAATCATCAATAATGTCAGGCCAGTGCGTCCGGACTTCGTTATTTTCTCCGGCTATGATGAATATATGATGGATACACTTATCTTAGGCGGCAACGGCGGGATCCCAGCGACAGCGAACTTTGCGCCGCAGCTAACCTGCGGGATCTACCGCGCGTGGTGTGAAAAAGAGTATGAGACAATGTTCGGATTACAGCGCCGGCTGTCCGCGCTTTCCACTATTTACAGCCTGGATTCACCTTTCTTCGGGATAATCAAAAAGGCAATTCAGCTTAGCGGAGTCGATATTTCAACTCATGTAATGCCCCCCGTTTTGCCGGCAAATGAAGAACATATTTCGAATTTGAAGCAGATCTTACAGCGTGCGGGACTTTAAGCGATGACGAAAGCGGGCTTCTTGCCCGCTGTGTCTTTTTATTTCAGCACATCAGACGCGTCAGGCTACGGCTGGCATCCATCATCAGCGTAGCAAGCGACTCGCGTTTATCATCGGGGATCTGGAACGTAACGCCGGATACGCTCAGGGCGGCGATCACTTTCCCCTGCGTATTGAATACCGGCACCGCAATGCAGCGCACGCCAAGGGAGTCTTCTTCGTTATCATAACCCCAGCCGCGACGGCGAATTCCTGCTAACTCCTGCTTAAGGATATTCACATCTGTGATCGTCGTATCCGTAAAACGCGTTAATATCTGATCTGGAGGCAGCAACTCCTCCAGCTCTTCCCCGCTAAGCCATGCAATCAGCACCTTCCCCAGCCCTGAGCTATGTAATGAGAGGCGCTTGCCCTCCCAGCTTCGAATCACAATAGCCTGTGGGCTTTCGACTTTCAGAAGATAAATGGGGGCATCGCCCTCCAGAACGCCAAGATGGCAGGTCAGGCCGGTGTTATCGCGAATCTCTTCAAGAATCGGTAACGCGATTTTTTTAATGTCATACTGTTCCGCCGCTTTATTACCTAATTCATACAGGCGTAGCCCCAGATAATACTTGTCTTTTTCCTGGCGTAATAACCCATGCTCCACCATGCCGTTGAGCAAAGATGAGGTACTGCTTTTCGCAATCCCTGAATTTTGATGGATCTGGGTAAACGTTGCGCCATCGCACTCCAGAAGGTAAGCAAATACGCGCATAATTTTATCGAGAGCCGGAATAGATGTCGTAATCTTTTTCATATTATTATCAATTAATTATGGATTTTTCTGCTAATACTATACACCAGTACTCAACCCTTTTTCCATGACAGAGACCAAGTGCCGCTAACAGATTCAGCAGACGAATATCGGCATACCCCCCGAATATACCACGATAAAAAACGGGGCCGTTTGGCCCCGTTCTCAAGCGTTAAACCGCTACAACCGCACCGGATCAATATGCCAGATATTTTCGGCATACTCTTTGATGGTTCTGTCCGATGAGAAGTAGCCCATATTGGCAATGTTGAGCATCGCTTTCGTCGTCCACTCTTCCGGGCGACGATACAACTCATCCACCTTATCCTGGCAGTCCACGTAGCTGCGGTAGTCCGCCAGCACCTGATAGTGATCGCCAAAGTTAATCAGCGAATCTACCAGATCGCGGTAACGGCCTGGCTCTTCCGGATTAAAGACGCCGCTACCAATCTGCGTCAGTACCTGATGTAGCTCTTCATCTTTTTCATAATAGTCGCGAGGCTTATAACCCTGCCTGCGCAACGCTTCCACCTCTTCGGCAGTATTACCGAAGATAAAGATATTCTCCTCGCCGACATGCTCTTGCATCTCTACGTTCGCGCCATCCAGCGTACCAATGGTGAGCGCGCCGTTCAGGGCAAATTTCATATTACTGGTGCCGGAAGCTTCTGTCCCTGCCAGCGAAATCTGCTCAGACAGGTCGGCAGCGGGAATGATCACCTGCGCCAGGCTGACGCTGTAGTTCGGGATAAACACTACTTTCAGCTTGTCGCCAATCTGCGGATCGTTGTTAATCACTTTCGCCACGTCGTTGATCAGATGAATAATGTGTTTTGCCATGTAATAGGCGGAAGCCGCCTTACCGGCAAAAATATTCACCCGCGGCACCCAGTCGGCCTCCGGATTTTCTTTAATGCGGTTATAGCGGGTAATGACATGCAGCACGTTCATCAGCTGACGTTTGTACTCGTGAATACGCTTGATCTGCACGTCAAACAGCGCCTTCGGGTTAACCACCACATTAAGCTGCTGCGCTATCACTACCGCCAGCCGTTTTTTATTTTCCAGCTTCGCCTGACGCACCGCATGATTGACCAGCGGATAATCACAATGCTGCTTCAGCTCGCTGAGCTGACTAAGATCGGTACGCCAGGTACGACCAATATTCTCATCCAGCACGTCAGACAGCGGTGGGTTTGCCAGCGCCAGCCAGCGGCGCGGCGTAACGCCGTTAGTGACGTTACAAAAACGGGTCGGAAAAATCTTCGCAAAATCCGCGAACAGCGACTGCACCATCAGGTTGGAATGGAGTTCAGAAACGCCGTTGACTTTATGGCTGACCACCACCGCCAGCCAGGCCATCCGTACCCGGCGGCCGTTCGACTCATCAATAATCGACGCGCGTCCAAGCAGGCTGGTATCGTTGGGATATTGCTCCTGCAACGTTTTCAGGAAATAGTCGTTAATCTCGAAGATAATCTGCAGGTGACGGGGCAGAATTTTCCCCAGCATATCGACGGGCCAGGTTTCCAGCGCCTCGCTCATCAACGTATGGTTGGTGTAAGAGAAGACCTGACAGCACACCTCAAACGCGTCGTCCCAGCTAAATTTATGTTCATCAATCAGCAGGCGCATCAGCTCCGGAATTGACAGCACCGGATGCGTATCATTGAGGTGAATGGCGATTTTATCCGCCAGATTCTCATAGGTTTTATGCAGTTGATAATGACGGTGCAGGATATCCTGCACCGTCGCCGAGACCAGAAAATACTCCTGACGCAGGCGTAGCTCTCGTCCGGAATAGGTGGAATCGTCCGGATAGAGCACCCGTGAAACGTTCTCAGAGTGGTTTTTATCTTCCACCGCCGCAAAGTAGTCGCCCTGGTTGAATTTACCGAGGTTGATTTCACTACTGGCCTGCGCATTCCACAGCCGCAGTGTGTTAGTGGCGTCGGTGTCGTAACCGGGGATGATCTGATCATACGCGACGGCCAGAATCTCTTCCGTCTCAATCCAGCGCGCTTTTTTACCTTCCTGCTGAATGCGCCCGCCAAAAAGCACCTTATAGCGCGTATTGTGGCGCTTGAACTCCCACGGGTTGCCATATTCCAGCCAGTAATCCGGAGATTCTTTTTGCCGCCCGTCGACAATATTCTGCTTAAACATGCCGTAGTCGTAGCGAATGCCATACCCGCGACCCGGTAATCCTAGCGTCGCCAGCGAGTCCAGGAAGCAAGCCGCCAGCCGTCCTAAGCCGCCGTTGCCAAGCCCTGGGTCATTCTCTTCATCGATCAGCTCTTCGAGATCTAAGCCCATGGCCTCCAGCGCGCCTTTAACGTCGTCATAAATGCCCAGCGAGAGCAGCGCGTTAGAGAGAGTACGACCAATCAAAAACTCCATCGACAGGTAATAAACCTGCCGGGTTTCCTGCGATAATTGGGCTCGATTAGAACGCAGCCAGCGCTCCACCAGACGATCGCGCACCGCGAACAACGTGGCGTTCAGCCATTCGTGTTTATTGGCAATGACCGGGTCTTTACCAATCGTAAACATCAGCTTATAGGCAATAGAATGCTTAAGCGCCTCAACGCTGAGTGTGGGCGATGCATAAGTAAACGGAGCATTCATATAAATGATTCCTGGATGACTATTTCAAGCGATAGTACAGCTCGCGGTATGATTTCGCGGCAACTTGCCAGCTAAAATCCATCGCCATCGCCTGCCGTTGTACAAACCGCCAAAGCGAAGGCCGTGACCACAACACAAAAGCACGCCGAATCGCGCGTAGCAACGACCAGGCGTTACTGTCTTCGAAGACAAAACCGCTGGCGATACCGTCCGCCAGATTTTCCAGCGAACTGTCGGAGACCGTATCGGCCAACCCCCCGGTACGCCGCACCAGAGGCAGCGTGCCATACTTTAAGCCATATAACTGCGTTAAGCCGCACGGTTCGAAACGACTGGGCACCAGAATAACGTCCGCGCCGCCCATAATGCGATGCGAGAAAGCTTCGTGATAGCCGATCTGTACGCCAACCTGCCCTGGGTGTTCCGCCGCCGCCGCGAGGAACCCTTCCTGAAGCACCGGATCGCCCGCGCCGAGTAGCGCCAACTGCCCGCCCTGCTCCAGCAGCCCCGGTAACGCCTCCAGCACCAGATCCAGACCTTTCTGGTTGGTCAGACGGCTTACCACGGCAAACAGCGGCACTTTGTCGTTAACCTTCAACCCCATCGCAATTTGTAGCTGACGTTTGTTTTCCGCCTTCTCTTCCAGGGTATCGCGCGTGTAGCGCGACGCCAGCAGCAGATCGGATTCCGGGTTCCAGATCTTCTCATCCACGCCGTTCAGTATGCCGGACAAGCGCCCTTCCAGATGACGCTGGCGCAGCAGGCCTTCCATACCATAAGCAAACTGCGGTTCGGTAATTTCACGCGCATAGGTCGGGCTCACCGCCGTAATATGGTCGGCATAGTACAAACCGGCCTTCAAAAAGGAGAGTTGTCCGTTGAACTCCAGCCCATGCATATTAAAGAATGACCACGGCAGTTCGATGTCATCCATATGCTTTGCATAAAACATGCCTTGATAGGCCAGGTTGTGTACGGTAAAGACCGATTTCGCCGGCCGCCCGCGCGCCGCCAGATAGGCGGGCGCCAGCCCAGCGTGCCAGTCATGGGCGTGCACCACGTCGGGGCGCCAGAATGGATCAAGTCCGCAGGCCATTTCACAGCCGACCCACCCTAACAGGGCAAAGCGCAGCACGTTATCGGTATAGGCATATAAATTCGTATCGTGATAGGGACTGCCTGGACGCTCGTACAGATGCGGCGCGTCGATTAGATAAATGCCTACGCCGTTATAATGCCCAAACAGCAGCGATATCTTACCTGCGAAAGTATCGCGGCGGCTCACCACATGCGCGTCGGGTATCCCCCGACGGATATCGGGAAACCCTGGAAGCAGAACGCGAACATCAACACCATCCGCAATTTGTGCCGCAGGCAACGCGCCTATCACATCCGCCAGCCCCCCAGTCTTCAGCAGGGGGAACATCTCTGAACATACATGTAAAACCTGCATTATCGCTCCTGTTTGACCTGCAGTTTGCGCAGCATTTCACGCGTGACCAGTACAATACCTTCTTCTGAACGGTAGAAACGACGAGCGTCCTCTTCCGCATTTTCACCAATCACCATGCCTTCCGGGATAATACAGGCACGGTCAATAACACAGCGACGTAAACGGCAGGAGCGCCCTACCCAAACCTCAGGTAACAACACTGCCGAATCAATATTACAAAAAGAATTTATTCTCACCCGGGGGAAGAGCACAGATTGCACCACCACCGAACCAGAGATAATGCAGCCGCCGGAGACCAGCGAGTTCAGCGTCATACCGTGGCTACCGGAGCGGTCCTGCACGAATTTCGCAGGCGGTAGCGATTCCATATGCGTACGGATAGGCCAGTTCTGGTCATACATATCCAGCTCCGGCGTCACCGAGGCTAAATCCAGGTTCGCCTTCCAGTAAGCTTCCAGCGTACCTACATCACGCCAGTACGGTTCGGCTTGTGGATCGGACTGCACGCAGGAGAGCGGGAAAGGATGCGCGTAAGCCATACCTTCGCGGGTGATTTTGGGGATAATGTCTTTACCGAAATCGTGGCTGGAAGCGTCATCTTTATCGTCTGCCGCCAGCAATTCATACAGGTAATCGGCGTCAAAAACGTAAATGCCCATACTGGCCAGCGCTTTGCTGGCGTCACCAGGCATTGCGGGGGGATTCGCCGGTTTTTCGACAAAATCAATAATCTTGTCGCTTTCATCGACCGCCATCACGCCGAACGCCGTCGCTTCTTTGATCGGCACCGGCATACAGGCCACCGTGCAACGCGCGCCCTTTTCAACGTGATCGATCAACATACGCGAGTAGTCCTGCTTGTAGATATGATCGCCTGCCAGGATGACGACATATTCCGCTTTATAGCGACGAATAATATCCAGGTTCTGGGTCACCGCGTCTGCCGTGCCGCGATACCAGTTTTCGCCCTTCATACGCTGTTGAGCTGGCAGCAGATCGACAAATTCGTTCATCTCTTCGCTAAACAGTGACCAGCCGCGCTGAATATGCTGCACCAGCGTGTGGGACTGATACTGAGTGATCACGCCGATACGGCGAATCCCGGAGTTCAGACAATTAGATAAGGCGAAATCGATGATGCGGAACTTCCCACCAAAGTGGACGGCTGGTTTGGCGCGTTTGTTCGTTAAATCTTTTAGACGCGTGCCGCGGCCGCCGGCCAGGATTAGGGCAACAGATTTCAGTGGCAGCTGGCGCGCCAACATTACACGATCGTTCTTCTCTAAACTCACCATGATTAACTCCTTTTTTATCCTCTCTGGAACACACACAGTCCATGCGCAGGTCCCTGCCAGACCGCCGTTATCACCGGATTATCCTCTCCAGCGAATGGGGGAACGGCGCGCCATTCCCCTTCGGGTAAAACTATATCTGTCACCTCAAGCGTGGCATTTATCGCAATCAGAAAACGGTCCGACAACAGAATTTGCATCAGCTTAGGCCCGTTTTGCCACTCATCCGCACTCAAGGGTTGCGCGTTTTTATTCAGCCAACGCACGTTGCCATCGCCTTCTTCCCACCAGCTATTGCCGGTTAAAGCCGGTATCTGCTGACGCAAACGAATCAGCGCGGCGGTAAACGTGGTTAACCCACGATTTGCCTGCTGCCAGTCCAGCCAGGTTAAGGCATTATCCTGACAGTAGGCGTTATTGTTGCCGTGCTGGCTATGGCCGTGTTCATCGCCTGCCAGCAGCATCGGCGTTCCCTGAGAGAGCAGTAGCGTCGCCAGCAGGGCATGAATGCTGTCGCGCCGCCGCTCCATTAAATCAAGCGGACCGCCTAATCCTTCTTTACCATGATTGTCGCTGTAATTGCTGTTGGTGCCGTCGCGATTTTCCTCACCGTTCGCCTCATTGTGTTTCTGATTGAAACAGACGCAGTCCCGGAGCGTAAAACCGTCATGCGCCGTGAGCAGATTGACAGAGGCGCCGGGCGCGCGGCCATTGCGTTTAAACACATCGCTGGAAGCGGCGAAACGACAGGCAAATTCCCCGGTCGTCAGGTTACGCGGCAACCAGAATCGGCGGGCCGCATCGCGAAAATGGTCGT
The DNA here is from genome assembly GCF_013350575.1 of Salmonella sp. SG203. Taxonomy (NCBI): domain Bacteria; kingdom Pseudomonadati; phylum Pseudomonadota; class Gammaproteobacteria; order Enterobacterales; family Enterobacteriaceae; genus Salmonella; species Salmonella sp. SG203. The sequence continues at coordinate 124,548 of NZ_SNMT01000007.1, read as the reverse complement.
TCCACTCGGCAAACGGTGGCGGAAAATTCCCGACCTGATAGCCGCCCTCGCCAATATCCCACGGTTCAGCAATCAGCTTGACCGTTGATAACACAGGACACGCTTTAATCGCGGCGAACAGCGGCGCATCCTGGCGAAACGTCGGCGTGCGCCCCATGACGGACGCCAAATCAAAACGAAAACCATCGACATGACAGGTTTCCACCCAATAGCGCAAACACTCGCACGCGTATTCCACCACGCCGGGATGGCTTAAATTGAGCGTGTTGCCGCACCCCGTCCAGTTGTGATAATCGCCATCGTCCCTTATCCAATAATAGCTACGGTTATCAATTCCGCGCAGGGAGAAGGTTGGACCGTCCAGATCCAGCTCGGCGCTATGGTTTAATACGATGTCCAGAATGACCTCAATCCCCGCGCGATGCAGCGCTTTCACCGCATCGCGAAACTCGTCCAGCGCCGTCTCGGGCGAACTGGCCCAGGCGGGATGCAGCGCGAACATCGCCATCGGGTTGTAACCCCAATAATTGGTCAGTCCCATACGTTGCAGGCGCGGCTCGCTGGCAAACTGCGCCACCGGCAACAGTTCCAGCGCCGTAATGCCAAGCTGTTTGAAGTACGCCACCATGACCGGATGACCGAGCGCTTTATAGGTGCCGCGTATCTCCTGGGGGAGCTCCGGATGCAGGTAGGTAAGCCCTTTGACATGCGCTTCATAGATGACCGTTTTTCCCCACGGCGTGCGCGGCGCGGCGTCATCTTCCCAGTCATAATGGTCGCTGATTACCACGCTTTTCGGCGCCACCGCCGCGTTATCGCGGTAGTCCGGTTCATCGTGTCCGCCGTGCAACAGCGGATGATCTTTTAGTTCGCCCTCGACCCGGCGCGCATAAGGGTCAAGCAGTAACTTCGCCGGATTAAACCGATGCCCCTGCGCTGGCTGCCACGGGCCATGTACGCGATAGCCATAGCGCAAACCTGGCCTGGCGCCTGCCAGATAACCATGCCAGACATCGCCGCGACGTCCTGGCAGGTCATAGCGACGCTCATTCCCGCGGGAATCAAAAACGCACAGCTCTACGCGCTCCGCATGAGCGGAAAAGAGCGTGAAATTCACGCCATGACCGTCATACGTTGCGCCATGCGGCGTTGCTTCGCCGATCGCAAGCTGCGTCATTCCCCCTCCCGCATCAGCCAGATCGTCGCCAACGGCGGTAACGTCAGGCTAAGAGAGTGCTGACGGCCATGGCTTTCGATCTCATCGCTGTGCACCACGCCGCCATTGCCGGTGTTGCTACCGTGATAATGCATCGAATCAGTATTGAGAATTTCACGCCAGCGTCCCGGCTGGTTGATGCCAAAGCGGTAGTCGTGGCGAGGAACGGGCGTAAAGTTGCTGGCGACGATGATCTCGTTACCGGCTTTATCACGGCGTACAAAAATCAGTACCGAGCGTTCATTGTCATCGACCACCAGCCACTCAAAGCCGTAAGCATCAAAATCCAGCTCATGCAACGCTTTATGATGGCGATAGGTGTGGTTGAGATCGCGTACCAGACGCTGAACCCCGTGGTGCCAGTTATCGCCCCCCTCCAGCAGGTGCCAGTCGAGGCTGGCGTCATGGTTCCACTCGCGTCCCTGGGCAAACTCATTCCCCATAAATAGCAGTTTCTTGCCGGGGAAGGCCCACATCCAGCCATAGTAAGCGCGCAGGTTAGCGAATTTTTGCCACGCATCGCCCGGCATACGATCGAGAATGGATTTCTTGCCGTGAACCACCTCATCGTGCGACAGCGGCAGAACAAAGTTTTCGGTATGGTTGTACAACATACCAAAGGTCAGCTTGTCGTGATGATACTGGCGGTACACCGGGTCCAGCTTCATGTAGTCCAGCGTGTCGTGCATCCAGCCCAGATTCCACTTGTACCAGAACCCCAGGCCGCCCGTTTCCGGTGGACGCGTCACGCCAGCGAAGTCTGTCGACTCTTCCGCCATGCTGACCGCGCCGGGCACCTGCTCGCCAATAATGCGGTTGGTATTACGCAGAAACTCAATGGCTTCCAGGTTTTCACGACCGCCGAACTCGTTCGGTATCCACTCGCCCTCTTTGCGGCTGTAGTCGCGGTAGATCATAGAGGCCACCGCATCGACACGCAGCGCATCAATCCCAAAACGCTCCATCCAGTACAGGGCGTTACCCACCAGATAATTACTGACTTCACGACGACCATAGTTGTAGATCAGCGTATTCCAGTCCTGGTGATAGCCCTCGCGCGGGTCGCTGTGCTCATAGAGGTGGGTGCCGTCAAACTCCGCGAGGCTAAATTCATCGGACGGGAAATGGCCCGGCACCCAGTCGAGAATGACGTTAAGGCCCGCCGCATGGGCCGCATTGATGAAATAGCGGAAGTCGTCCCGCGTACCAAAGCGGCGGGTCGGCGCGTAGAGGCCGGTCGGCTGGTAGCCCCAACTGCCGTCAAACGGATGTTCGTTAACCGGCAAGAGTTCAAGGTGCGTAAAGCCCATCCATTTGGCGTAAGGCACAAGCTGATCCGCCAGCTCACGATAGCTCAGCCAGAAATTGTTATCCGTATGGCGGCGCCATGAACCTAAATGCACCTCATAAATCGAGATCGGCGCATCAAACTGATTGGCTTTTTGTCGTTCTTCGCTTGGCGTCACTTTCTCCGGCAGTCCGCAAATCATCGACGCCGTTTCCGGACGCATCTGTGCCTCAAAAGCATAGGGATCGGCTTTAATGCGCAGATTACCGTTCGCATCAAGCAGCTCGAATTTATACAGTTGTCCATTATGCGCGCCGGGGATAAACAGCTCCCAAATACCGCTCTCTTTGCGCAGACGCATCGGGTGGCGACGCCCATCCCAATAGTTGAATTGCCCGACAACCGAAACGCGACGAGCATTAGGCGCCCAGACGGAGAAACGGGTGCCGGTGACGCCATCCATCGTATCGGCGTGCGCGCCCAGCGTTTCATAAGGACGCAGGTGGGTGCCTTCCGACAATAGCCAGGCATCCATTTCCTGTATTAATGGACCAAAACGGTAAGGATCGTCGATGAGGTTCTGCTGTCCGTGCCAGGTCACGGCGAGCTGATAGCGAAAGAAATTTTTACGTCGGGGTAAAACGCCGCAGAAAAAACCGCGAGCGTCGAGACATTCCAGTTTGCCGACTTTACGTCCGGTTTTGGGTTCAATCACCCATACGTCGGTGGCGTCAGGTAAGAGGGCGCGAACTTCTAGTCCGGCTTGGGTCTGGTGCATTCCGAGTACGGAAAAAGGGTCCGCAAAATGTCCTGCAATTAGCGCATTAATCACGTCTCTATCGATACGACTGGACATGGTTTGTCATCCTGTTTTGTGGCGTCACTCCATCTCACTGAATTCAACATCAGGTAGTGACACTTCTTTGACCTGAACGGCGCAGCACACTGTGCATCCTATCTGCGTCGTCCTACCTTCAGGTTAGGCTTAATACCCGTGGGATTAAGCTACCCTTAAAGAATAGCCAATGCTCTGCTTAACTCCTGATAAAAATGAAACATCTGCGTTTACTCCTGTATTACGCAAAAAAAAGGGTGACGATGCACCCTACATATCAATCTGACGTCTGCTTGCCGACTACGCCTTATCTGGCGGATATTGCTGGATGGCGGCGCTGACGCGCCTTATCCGGCCTACAGAACCACACGCAGGCCCGATAAGCGCTGCAATAGCCACTACGCCAACTGGCGCAGCATTCGACGCAGCGGCTCGGCGGCGCCCCATAACAACTGGTCGCCTACGGTAAACGCCGACAAGAACTCTGGCCCCATGTTCAGCTTACGCAGACGACCAACCGGCGTAGTCAACGTGCCGGTCACCGCCGCCGGGGTTAATTCGCGCATAGTGATATCACGATCGTTCGGTACCACTTTCGCCCACGGATTATGTGCCGCCAGCAGTTCTTCCACCGTCGGAATGGATACCTCTTTTTTCAGCTTAATGGTGAACGCCTGGCTGTGACAGCGCAGCGCGCCGACGCGCACACACAAGCCATCAACCGGAATCACAGAGGCAGTATTGAGAATCTTGTTGGTTTCCGCCTGGCCTTTCCACTCTTCGCGGCTCTGGCCGTTATCGAGCTGTTTGTCGATCCAGGGGATCAGGCTTCCCGCCAGCGGTACGCCAAAGTTATCAACCGGCAGCTCGCCGCTGCGGGTCAATGCCGTAACTTTGCGTTCAATATCAAGAATTGCGGAAGACGGCGTCGCCAGTTCATCGGCGACATGGCCATACAACTGACCCATCTGGGTTAACAGCTCGCGCATATGGCGCGCGCCGCCGCCGGAGGCGGCCTGATAGGTCGCGACGGATACCCAGTCAACGAGATTATGGGCAAAGAGACCGCCCAGCGACATCAACATCAGGCTAACGGTACAGTTACCGCCCACAAAGGTCTTCACGCCATTGTTCAGGCCGTCGGTAATCACGTCCTGGTTGACCGGGTCGAGAATAATAATGGCATCATCTTTCATGCGCAGCGTAGAAGCCGCGTCAATCCAGTAACCCTGCCATCCGCTTTCGCGCAGCTTTGGATAAATTTCGTTGGTATAATCGCCGCCCTGGCAGGTCACGATGATATCGAGCGCTTTTAGCGCATCCAGATCAAAAGCGTCCTGTAGCGTGCCGGTGGAGGTGTCGCCGAAGGTGGGCGCCGCCTGTCCAAACTGGGAGGTAGAAAAGAAAACAGGGCGAATAGCGTCGAAATCGCGCTCCTCTACCATGCGTTGCATGAGAACAGAGCCGACCATTCCGCGCCAGCCGATAAAACCAACATTTTTCATAGCGTTTTTTTCCTGCAAAGAGATGTGCTGTGTATGCGCGCCAGTATCCTGTGGCGCATCCTTCACCATACAAAAAGCAGCCAAAGTCGCAAGTGAAATTAATCAATGATAGCGAAGCCATCAGTAATGCGACTTATCCTGCCTTACCGCGCAAGCAGAAAGTCCAGTGGCGATTATCAGGGAATTTGCGTTAGGAAGGGAATCATTTCCGTCGCTGTTTTATTGATCCTAATTATGGATCAGCGTAGAAATTTGCCTGTTTTTATGCGCGTACTGAAACATGGCGAGGCAAAACGTCGTTGGGCGATTGCCATGCACACCTCAATAAAAAAACCGGGTAGCGATTACGCCTTACCCGGCTTACGGTGTCGATATGTGCCCGTTTCCAGGCCCGGTAAGCACAGCGCCACCGGGCAACAAGACTCAGCTCAGCAACTGAAACGCAATCATTCCGACAATCGCGCCGACCGTACCGAGGATAGTTTCCATCATCGTCCAGGTCTTCAGCGTCTGTGCTTCGGTCGCGCCGGTAAATTTACCGAACAGCCAGAAACCGGCGTCGTTAACATGAGAAACCACAATTGAACCGCCGGCGATACAGATAGAGAGCGCCGCCATCTGCGCGCCGGAGAAATTCAGTTGCTCAATGACCGGCATCACCAGACCGACCGCGGTTAAACACGCCACGGTCGCGGAACCCTGAATGATGCGCACCGCCGCCGCCAGCACAAAGCAGGTAATGGCAATCGGCAGTCCCATACCGGTTAACGCTTCGCCCAGCGCCGGGCCGACGCCAGAGTCAACCAGTACCTGTTTGAACACCCCGCCTGCGCCAATCACCAGCAGGATAATGCCCGCCGGTTGCAGCGCGTGGCCGCAGATTTCCATCACTTTGTCTTTCGGCATCCCCTGGCGCATCGCCAGGCCGTAAATCGCTACCAGACAAGCGACCAGAATCGCAGTGAAGGGGTGGCCGATAAACTCAAACCATTCGTAAGCGGTGGAACCTTCCGGCACAAAACGCGCGGCGATCGTTTTCAGCCCTACCAGCACCAACGGCAACAGAATCAGCGACAGGCTGAAGCCGAAAGAAGGCATTTTACCTTCACCCAGATGCGGCTCGGTAATGTCGTCAGGAATACGCAGCTCAACGTAACGGCTGATAAAATTCCCCCACAGCGGCCCGGCGATAATCATGCCAGGAATGGCGGCGCACAGCCCAATCAGGATCATCCAGCCGAAATCAGCATGCATCTGGGAAGCCAGCAGCATCGGCGCAGGCCCAGGCAACAAAAACGCCGCGGCTGCCGCCACGCCCGCAAACAGCGGAATGACCAGCTTCACCAGGTTTGTGCCGGTATGACGCGCCATAGAGAATGCCACACTTATCAGCAGCACAATCGCCACTTCAAAGAACAGCGGGAGCGCGCAAATCAGCCCGGCAAGGCCAATCGCATAGTGCGCGCGGTTATGGCCAAAGGATTTAAGCATCTTGACGGCTATCTGATCGACCGCGCCGGTTTCATGCAGAATCTTGCCGAACATCGCCCCCAGCGCGACCACAATCGCCAGGAATCCCAGCGTGCCGCCCATCCCTTTTTCCATGGTCGCGGCGATTTTATCAAGCGGCATCCCTGAAAAAAGCCCCGCGCCCATTGAGACGACCATTAACGCGACGAAGGCGTGCATACGCGCCTTCATCACGAGAAATAGCAGCAGTAAGACGGAACCGACGGCGGTTAAAACCAGTGTTAATGTACTCACAGCGTACTGCCTTTATTGATGACCTCAATGGTGCTCGCCACGACGCCTTCCAGCGGCTGGTCGATATCCACCACCAGAACATCGCGTTCGTCGGCACCCGGCTCTTGCAGCGTTTCAAACTGCGTCACCAGCATCTGGGTTTTGAAGAAATGACCTTTGCGCGCTTTCAGACGGCTTTCAATGACGTCGAAATCACCTTTCAGATAGATAAAGGAGAGGTTCGGGTTTCCCTCGCGCAGCAGGTCGCGATAGTGTTTTTTCAGTGCGGAGCAGACGATCAGCGAGATTTTATTGGTACGCTGCATCGCGAAAGCGGCGTCGTTCAGCGCCTGTAACCACGGTTTGCGGTCATCATCATTCAACGGCTCGCCGGAAGCCATTTTTTCAATATTGCAGCGCGGATGCAGAAAATCGCCGTCCAGAAACGCGGCATGAAGCTGATGCGCCACGGCGCTTGCGACAGCGGATTTACCGCTGCCTGATACGCCCATCAGAACGTAAACGTGGTGATCATGATTAGTCGTGCTCAAAGCGGGCCCCCACTCTACAAGTTGCAAAATTTGTTACGGGTAACTGTTATCGGTAACATTGTCCAACCGCACCATTCACGACGCAATGACCATTCGTGCCAAAAGTGAATAAGTGTGAGCTACTTCAAAGTTGTCAGACTAAATAGATCCGCCCGGTGACAAGGTGAAACCTAAATCTAACATTTTCGGCGTGACCGTTTCGCCGCGAATGCGAGCCAACAGGCGTTCCGCGCCAATGCTGCCCATTCGCTCGCGCGGCGTCAGGACGCTTGCCAGACGCGGTTCCATCACCTGGCCGATGTCATGACCGTGGAACCCGGCGATCGCCATGTCGTCCGGGATTTTTAGCCCCAGGCGCTGGCATTCGAAGGCCGCCCCCACCGCCAGGTCATCGTTGGTGCAAAAAATACCGTCAAGCTGTGGGTATTCACGTCGCGCCTGGCGCATGAGTTCGATACCGGAAGAGTAGGATGAAGATTGCTCCATCATCACACTGTAAGGAACCAGGCCTGCGTCCCGCATCGCCTGTTCATAGCCCTTCTGCTTGATGATAGTACGTTCGTCGAGGCGCGCCCCCAGATAGGCGATATGACGATGACCACGCGCGATAATCGCGGCGGTCATCTGACGGGCGGCCTCGAAGTTGTCAAAACCGACGGCAATATCGAGACACGGCGACTGGCTGTCCATCAGTTCCACCACCGGAATCCCGGCGACTTCGATCATTTTTAAGGTGCGCGGCGTATGGGTACGCTCAGTGAGGATCAGGCCGTCGATATTCCAGGAGAGCATCGATTCCAGGCGCTCCTGCTCCATCTCCGGTTTATAGCCGTAGTGCGCCAGCATGGTTTGATAACCATGCGCGTCGGTGACAGCCTCAATGCCGCGTAACACTTCCGCAAAGACCTGGTTGGTGAGAGACGGTAACAGCACGCCAATGGCGCGGCTGGTGGCGTTGGAAAGAATGTCAGGCGCGCGATTAGGAATGTACCCGAGCTCATCAAGCGCAGCCGCAATTTTACCCCGCAGCGCGACGGAGACCTGCTCCGGATTACGCAAAAAACGGCTGACCGTCATTTTGGTCACGCCCACGCGGTCGGCTACATCCTGAAGTACGGGTCTTTTCTTTTTCATCGTCCTGAAAGGTATAAAAGGGATAGATTTGCCCAGTTTACCACGGACGTGCGGAATTAATGACAAACGATGAAAAGCCGGATGGCAACGCTTTCGCGTCTTATCCGGCCTACAAAAGGTTACAGCACGTTAGACTGGCGGCAAGTCAAACAGCAACACTTCGCTGTCGCTGTCGGCATGAATCGAGATTGCCTGCTCATCCCAAATCGCCAGGCCGTCGCTGGTCGTCGCTTTGGTACCGTTAATGGTCACGTTACCTTTTACCACCTGGATCCAGACGCGGCGCTCGGCGGCAATCTGATGCACCGATTGCTCATCTTTGAGCAGCGCCCAGCGGTACAGCTTCATATCCTGGTGGACCTTCAGCGAACCATCGCGAGCATCTGGCGAAAGCACCAGTTGCTTGCCCTGCGCGGCGTCGAAGCGGCGCTGTTCGTAGCGCGGCGTGATGCCTGTTTCTTGCGGAATGATCCAGATCTGGTACAGCCGCAGACGATCCGTTTTGCTCGGGTTGTACTCGGAGTGGCGAACGCCGGTCCCGGCGCTCATAATCTGGAATTCACCTGCCGGAACCTGTTCTTTATTGCCCATACTGTCCTGGTGTTCTACGGCACCTTCCAGCACATAGGTCAAAATTTCCATGTCTTTATGCGGATGCGTGCCGAAACCCTGGCCTGCGTCGATCACATCGTCGTTAATCACACGTAGCGCCGAGAACCCCATAAAGTTCGGATCGTAATAATCGGCAAAAGAAAAGGTATGCCAGGAGTCAAGCCAGCCATGATTCGCATGACCGCGGTCGTTTGCTTTGCGTAAGTAGATCATTGTGTTCACCCCCAGATGTTTTCGATGGAATAAGTGTGGACTCATTCCGTCCGGGATCATAGAGGGTGAAAATTGACTCCTCTGTTCAAAAAATATGAATAAGCGCAGAGGAGTCTGTAAGGGCTATTTAGCGAGGGTTATCGTCGCAGGCGTTGCCTGTTCGAAGGCACGTTCGAGGATTTCCAGATTGGTAAGAACTTCAGATTCCTTGACGTAATTAGGCGTACCGATGGTCAACGTCTGGTACAGCGCATCATAGACGCGACCATAGTCACCCGTTTCCGGTTTCACCTCTTCTTTCACCGTAACGCCTTCATCGTTAACATATTCCAGCACACCGACGGATTCGTCAGCGGCAAAACCCGGCTCGCCAGGCATAATGTTCGCTTTCAGGCTGGTTTCTTGTTGATCGATACCGTATTTCACAAACGAACCTTTGGTGCCGTGAACAATAAACTTCGGATAGTCGATTTTCACCAGATGGCTGGTTTTCACAATGGCTTTCAGGGCACCGTAGAACAATTGCGCTTCAAAGGTGTCATCCGGATTCGCTTTATTACGCAGGCTACGAATGTCATACGCGACATGATCCGGGCGGCCAAATAGCGAAATAATTTGATCCATAGTGTGGACGCCAAGTCCATAGAATGCGCCATCCTGCGGCAGGCCCGGTTTGGTTTCTGCTACCGGGCGGTAATAATCGAAATGGCTTTCAATTTCGACAATCTTGCCCAGTTTGCCGCTCTCAATCGCTTTTTTAGCCGTGAGAAAACAGGAATCAAAACGCCGATTCTGATACGGCGTGACGGTCAGTCCTTTGCTTCGCGCCAGTTCGAACAACACTTTTGCTTCCGCCAGTGTCGGCGTGAAAGGTTTCTCAACCAGCACATTTTTACCCGCTTCCAGCGCGCGTTTGGCGTATTCGAAATGGCTGTCAGCATGCGTACAGACGATCACCAGTTTTACCTGCGGATCGCCCAACACCTCATCCAGATCGCTGGTGAAGTGAATATGCGAATACTGCGGCGCCTGCTCTTCCGGTTTAGCGTGACGACGGAAAATATGCGCGACATGCCAGGTATCTTTCCGATTCAGAACGTAGGGGAGATGGTAACGGGTGGTACTTTTGCCGAATCCAATAAATGCGCAGTGTAAGGTCATGAGACGATCCTTTTGAAGATGATTGTTTACACCATAGCGCAAAGCGTGAGGAGACTGAATGTTGGATTCTTTGCCGGATGCGGAGAAGCCTTTTCGGGCCTACAAAAGCAGATGCCTCAAGATCAGCCGTCGGCGTCGCGGTCAGTTTGTTCACGGCAAGCGCGCAGGGCCCGGAGCGTGCTAAATGTACGTGAGGAGCACGAGCACTTCCCGGGGACAAAATGACAAGTAAGCCAGGCTGAAACAAAACCCAAAAAAAAAAGCCAGCAAAAGCTGGCCAAAATAATACTGGAAGCAATGTGAGCAATGTCGTGCTTTCAGGTTCTCCGTAGGGGTTCCCCTGAATGCAAGGCAATAATAATCATTCTCATTCGCACTTGTCTACTTCTTTTTGCAAAAAAATGCGGTTGACGGAATTTTCTTTCTCAGCGAGTGTAAATACACAATTAACCCTGCAGGAGATAAGGAATGAGTGAAATAGTGATACGCCACGCTGAACCGAAAGATTACGACGCCATTCGTCAGATCCACGCCCAGCCGGAGGTGTACCACAACACGCTACAGGTTCCTCATCCTTCCCTCGAAATGTGGCAGGCGCGGCTAACCGAGCAAGCCGGGGTTAAACAACTGGTTGCCTGCATTGACGATATTGTCGTTGGCCATCTTTCTATTCAGGTCACCCAACGCCCTCGCCGCAGCCACGTGGCCGATTTTGGTATCTGCGTGGATGCCCGGTGGCACAATCGCGGTATTGCCAGCGCGCTGATCCGCACGATGATCGACATGTGCGACAACTGGCTGCGCGTCGAGCGTATTGAGCTAACAGTGTTTGTTGATAACGAGCCCGCGGTGGCGGTGTATAAGAAGTACGGCTTTGAAATCGAAGGCACCGGTAAGAAATACGGCCTGCGCAACGGTGAGTACGTTGATGCGTACTTTATGGCGCGCGTGAAATAGCGCTTCCCCGCCCCATCCTGTGGGGCGAAACGTCACAAACCTTCATCACATTCCAGTTATTGCAACCTACTTCCCCTATATCAAAACAATAACCATCTGAATTTCATGGTTATTGCCACTTTAAACTTTATCACCGTTTTTTCCGTAATTTTAGCAATATTAATATTACATTTTTGTTTTTTTTTTGGTTTCTGCCATCACTTTATGGTGACAATCACAACAATATACTCCTCCCGGGACTAATTTAACCACGGTGAGGTAAAAAATGAAATTTGAACGCCATCATAGAATATTGAAGGAACTCAGTATTTCGGGAGTTGTAAAACTTTCAAATCTGGCGAAAAGTCTCAAGGTAACAAAGGAAACTATTCGTTCAGATCTCAATGAACTTGCCGGACAGGGATATCTTACTCGCTGTCATGGTGGTGCATTTATTACCCTTGATTCTCTTGATAACGTCGCAAAAAATGAAATTGCTTATGTGCTGGAAAAATATGAATCAGCGCAGAAAATAAAAAAAGGTCTCTCTGCCATGAAAAATAATGTATGTGTTATTGGCTCGTTCAATGTTGATATTATCAGTTATCTACCGAGATTACCCTCAACGGGAGAATCATTGCTGGCCGATAAATTTATTTTTTCACCCGGCGGTAAGGGATGTAATCAGGCATTAGCAGCAAGCTATGCCGATTCTGATGTGCATTTTATTACTAAAGTCGGCTCAGATCATTTTAGTGATTACGCCATTAATTTTATAAACTCATCAAAAATCCATAAAAGTGTTATCTACCAGACCAAAGAAACACAAACAGGTACAGCAACCATCATGGTGAATGGAGATACCGGAGATAACGTCATCGCTATCTACCCTGGCGCCAACATGACAATTTCCCCTGATGAAATCACCATTCAGAAAGAAGCCATTGTTCATTCAGATATTGTTCTTGTCCAACTGGAGACGAATTACGAAGCGCTGCAGCAAACAATTCGTCTCGCACAAAAAAATGACATACCGGTCATCATCAATCCAGCGCCATACAATGACATGGTTAACACCATCATTGATAACATTGACTATATTACGCCAAATGAAACGGAAGCAGGCCTGCTGGCCAATATGGCGGTTAATGATATCGAATCAGCCAAATGCGCGGCCAAAATTATTCATCAGAAAGGCGTCAAAAATACCATTATTACATTAGGTAGCAAAGGTTCGCTTGCTTATGACGGCACACAATTCATCTATTCCCCGGCATTTCCGGCAGTTGTAAAAAATACGGCGGGAGCGGGTGACGCTTTCAATGGCGCCCTCGCATCTGGTCTTGCAAAAGGAAAGTCACTGGCATCCGCATTGTGCTACGCCAGCGCATTTGCCTCACTTGCGGTTGAAACTCCTAATGCCTCTGATATGCCGGAAAACGACTCCGTTCTTCATCGTATTCAGGGTTCACATTACAAACAAACTATCTCTACTCACTAAATCAAGGAGCAGACTATGAACAATACGCAGAAAAAACTAAAGGTGCTCTTTATTGGAGAATCCTGGCATATTCATATGATTCATTCAAAAGGTTATGACAGTTTCACCTCCAGTAAATATGAAGAAGGCGCCACATGGTTACTGGAATGCTTGAGGAAGGGCGGCGTTGATATTGATTACATGCCTGCCCACACGGTACAAATTGCCTTTCCAGAGAGTATTGACGAATTCAACCGTTACGATGTGATTGTTATTAGCGACATTGGTAGTAATACCTTCCTGCTACAAAATGAAACCTTCTATCAGCTAAAAATAAAGCCAAACGCTCTGGAATCCATTAAAGAGTACGTCAAAAATGGCGGTGGACTACTCATGATTGGCGGTTATCTGTCATTTATGGGTATTGAGGCAAAAGCCAATTATAAGAACACCGTTCTTGCTGAGGTTCTGCCAGTTATTATGCTTGACGGCGATGACCGGGTAGAAAAGCCAGAGGGTATTTGTGCTGAGGCTGTCTCACCTGAACATCCTGTTGTTAACGGGTTCTCAGATTACCCGGTATTTCTTGGATATAACCAGGTCGTCGCCAGAGACGATGCCGATGTCGTATTAACAATAAATAATGACCCATTGTTAGTGTTCGGTGAATACCAACAGGGTAAAACCGCCTGCTTTATGAGTGACTGCTCCCCACACTGGGGAACCCAGCAGTTTATGTCATGGCCATTTTATACCGACCTGTGGGTCAACACGCTTCAATTCATCGCCAGAAAATAAAAAACAATGGAGTAACGAAAGTTACTCCTTTTATAAAATATAAGGATTGATGTATGAACAAGAATAAGTACTCAACCCCCTTACTGATGCTTGCCACCATCTTAGCCGGTATGCTTTCCCCGATGCAGTCTGCCGTTAATGGGCAGTTAGGACATTGGTTACAAGACGGTAATGCTTGCGCAGTAATCTCGTTTGCCAGCGGTCTGGTCGTCATGTTTTTTATTATTATTGCGCGCAAAGAAACACGCCAGCAATTCGCCTCAATCCCTACGCTGATTAAAAAGAGAAAAATCCCGCTATGGAATTGGTTTGCAGGATTATGCGGGGCGATGGTCGTATTTTCTGAAGGCGCATCTGCCAGCGCGCTGGGCGTTGCCACCTTTCAAACGGCATTAATTTCCGCTCTGCTCCTTTCCGGCCTGCTGTGCGACCGTTTTGGCGTTGGTGTGGATGAGAAGAAATATTTTACGCCATGGCGCATTACTGGCGCATTGTTCGCCGTTATCGCCACCATTTTTGTCGTGTCGCCACAGTGGCACTCAACCTCGTTTATCCTGCTCGCTATCCTCCCCTTTTTGGCAGGGTTACTCGCTGGCTGGCAGCCTGCGGGGAATGCTAAAGTCGCCGAGGCAACGGGCTCCATGCTGGTGTCCATTACATGGAACTTCATCGTCGGCTTCTGTGTCCTGGGCGCGGCGCTGGCGATACGTATCGCATTAGGCCATGTCACCATCCAGTTACCCGATACATGGTGGATGTATCTCGGTGGCCCGCTGGGTCTGCTGTCCATAGGGCTAATGGCGATTCTGGTGAGAGGCTTAGGGCTATTGATGCTGGGTGTAGCGTCAACAGCAGGCCAACTGCTTGGCTCAGTGCTAATTGATGAATTGATCCCTTCATTAGGCAATACGGTCTACCTGGTCACCATCATCGGTACGCTGTTCGCGTTAGTCGGTGCGATTGTGACCACCATCCCTGAATACAGAGCATCCAAAATGGCGCAAAGAATGGAGGTGTCAGAATGAAAGGTTTCCTGCAAACCGTAACAGGCCCGGTGGCGCATACGGATATGGGGCTGACGCTACCGCATGAACATCTGTTTAACGATCTGTCTTCGGTCGTAGACGAGCCACATTATGCTTTTTCACAGCAACTGGTGGGAAAGAAAGTCAGTGCTGACCTGCAGTGGGGGCTGAAACACGACCCATACTGCTGCGCCGATAATATGGACCGCAAAGAGATTGATGATGTTATCTTCGAAATCAATAACTTTATGGCTTTAGGCGGCAGGACGATTGTCGACGCCACCGGTTCAGAATCCATTGGGCGGGACGCCTCAGCGCTGCGAGAAGTTGCCTTAAAAACGGGTTTGAATATCGTTGCGTCATCCGGGCCTTATCTGGAGAAATTTGAAAGCACCCGGATACATAAACCTGTTGAGCTGTTAGCCTCACTCATTGATAAAGAACTGAATCAGGGTATTGGCGAGACGGATATTCGCGCTGGCATGATCGGTGAAATCGGCGTATCCCCCGCGTTTACCCAAGCGGAGCGCAACAGCCTGCGGGCAGCGTCTCTGGCACAATGTAACAACCCCCATACGGCGATGAATATCCATATGCCAGGGTGGCTGCGACTGGGTGATGAGGTGCTGGATATCGTGCTGGAAGAAATGAACGTCTCTCCGGCAAAAGTCTCGCTGGCGCATTCGGACCCTTCAGGAAAAGATGTCGTCTATCAACGTAAAATGCTCGACCGCGGCGTATGGCTTGAATTTGACATGATTGGTCTGGACATAACCTTTCCAAAAGAAGGTGTCGCGCCGGGCGTTCAGGAGACCGCAGATGCAGTAGCGAATCTGATTGCACTGGGTTACGCCGACCAAATCGTTTTAAGCCATGATGTTTTTCTCAAACAGATGTGGGCGAAAAATGGCGGAAATGGCTGGGGGTTTGTCCCGAATGTCTTCCTCGCCTATCTGGCTGCTCGCGGAGTAGACAACGATACTCTGCGCAAGCTTTGTATTGATAATCCAGCCCGATTACTCACGGCATAATCTGCAAATAGCCCGGTGTCTGACACCGGGCCTGGAATTAAAAATCAGTATCCCGCCGTTAAATCATCCACCGAACGCGGGTCAGACGCGCCATACAGTTCGCCATCCGGTCCAACCATAATACTTTGGGTGCTGCCCATCGCTTCTTTCAGCGCAACTTTCTGCCCTTTCTGTTCCAGCAACTTTAGCGTATCGGGGCTGAAGCCCTTTTCTACCCGCAGTTCGTCCGGCAACCATTGATGATGGAAACGCGGCGCGTTGGTCGCTTCGGCGACGTTCATGCCAAAATCAATGCTGCTCACTACCATTTGCAGCACGGTAGTGATGATTCGACTCCCGCCAGGACTACCGGTCACCAGCCAGGTTTTGCCGTCTTTTACCACGATAGTCGGCGACATCGACGACAGCGGACGTTTTTTTGGTTCGACCGCGTTAGCATCGCCGCCCACCAGGCCATAAACATTGGGTACACCGGGTTTAGCAGAAAAATCATCCATTTGATTATTCAGCAGAATACCGGTATTTCCCGCCACAATTCCTGTGCCGAAGGTGGTGTTCAGGGTATAGGTCACCGCCACGGCATTGCCGTCTTTATCCACCACCGAGAAGTGGGTGGTCTGGTTGCTTTCATACGGGGCGAGCTTGCCAGGTTTGATCTGGCTGGAAGGTTTTGCCTTATTAATATCAATTTGATCGGCCAGCGTTTTCGCATAGGCTTTGTGGGTCAGCGCCTGCCACGGCACTTTCACAAAGTCCGGATCGCCCAGATACTCTGAGCGGTCAGCGTAGGCATATTTTTCCGCTTCCGCCATGATTTGCATGGCATCGGCGCTGCCAAAGCCGTACTTCTTTATGTCGAAGTTTTCAAGAATATTCAGGATCTGCACGATGTGAATACCGCCCGAGGATGGCGGCGGCATGGAGAAGACCTGATACCCGCGATAGTCACCACTGATGGGCGTACGCTCAACGGCTTTATAGCTGGCTAAATCCTCTTTGGTCATCAGCCCGCCGTTCTTCTGCATTTCCCCGGCAATCTGGTCGGCAATCGCCCCTTTATAAAACGCATCCGGGCCGTTTTCGGCAATCATTTCCAGGCTTTTCGCCAGATTCTTCTGGACCAGCTTATCGCCTTTTTTCAGCGGCTCGCCGTCTTTCCAGAAAATGGCTTTGCTGTTCTCATGGTTGGGGATCACTTCGCTGCCGTAAGTTTTTAAGTCGTCGGCCAGCGCATCGTTAACCACAAAACCCTCTTCCGCCAGCTTCATCGCCGGACGCACTACTTTATTCAGCGGCATCGTGCCGTATTTCTCCAGCGCCAGCGAGAACCCCGCCACGGTACCCGGCGTACCGGATGCCAGATGCGACGTCAGCGACTTTTTCGCATCGGCGTTACCCTGATCGTCGAGGAACATATCACGGGTCGCGCCAGCCGGCGCCATTTCACGAAAATCGATCGCCGTGGTAGCACCATCTTTAGTGCGCAGCAGCATAAATCCCCCGCCGCCCAGATTCCCGGCTTGCGGATGCGTGACAGCCAGCGCATAGCCCACGGCGACGGCGGCATCCACGGCATTACCGCCCTGCTTTAAGATATCCACGCCAACCTGCGTCGCCATTGCATCCACGGACGCCACCATCCCTTGCGTCGCCCGTACAGGATGAAAGACATCTTCTTCAACACCATAGGAGACTGGCGGCGCGACGGGAGGATTGGCCACCGCGCTAAACGTCCCCCCGGCCAGCAGAGCGGCGATCGCCACCCAGCGCATAAACGTTGGTTTCATCGTTGTTTTTCTCCAGATAAATGGGTGTATGTCCCGTTTAATCCTGGTCCACAACGCTTAAAAAATCATCATCATGGCGAAATAGAGGTACACTTAAAAAGAGGCCTCATCGGGAGGAGACGACAATGAAACGCTTACTACTTATTACGGCTTTATTACCCTTTGCTGTATTGGCCCAGCCAATTAACACTATGAATAATCCTAATCAGCCAGGTTATCAAATCCCCAGCCAGCAGCGTATGCAGACGCAGATGCAAACGCAGCAGATTCAGCAGCAGGGTATGTTGAAACAACAGATGCAAACGCAGGCGCGCAGCCAGCAGCAAAATCTACAGTCGCAGTTGAATGCCAATACGCAGCGGGTTCAGCAGGGACAGCCGGGTAACGGTATGCTCGGTCAGCAAACGCTGCCCAATACGCAGGGCGGAATGCTCAGCGGCAGCGGAAATCCGGACCGGATGCTAAACCATTCCCAGCCAATGTTGCAGCAGGACAGCGGGACGCCGCAGCCTGACATCCCGCTGAAAACCATCAGCCCTTAAAACTGACAGCCCTTAAAACTGAAAGTGAGGGCCGATGTCATCAATGCGATCGGTGCAGATACAATCCACGCCCCAGCGCAGCAGATCTGCCGCCCGCTGGGGCTGATTGACGGTATACACCAGAATCCGCAGACCCGCGGCCTTAATCTCTTGCACTCGCGTCTCATCGAGTAATTTATGGTTGAGATGGAGGGAAACACAGCCCAGACGGGTCGTCAGTTCACGCCAGTCTTCACGCCATTTATCCAGCAGTAACCCACGCGGCAGTTCAGGTGCTGCCGCCTGCGCCGCTTCCAGCGCCTCTATCTCAAAGGAAGAAAGCAGCGGCGGCGTCATCCCGGCCCACAGTTCGCGGGCGGCCAACGCCACGACGCGTCCTGTTAGCTTTCCGCTCCCCGTTGTCGGTTTGATCTCAATATTCGCCATCATGCCGTGTTTACGGCAGCGCTCCGCCACCTGCGAGAGCAGCGGCAGCGGCTCGCCTTTAAATTCGCCGCTAAACCAACCGCCAGCGTCCACACGCAATAAATCCTGCCAGTTCAACTCGCCCGCCACGCCCCAACCATTGCTGGTGCGCTCCAGGTTATCGTCATGCAGCAGGAAAATTTCGCCGTCTTTCGACAGCTTGGCATCAAACTCAATCATGGTGTGCCCGTATCGCGCGCCCACGTCAATCGCCGCCAGAGTGTTTTCCGGCGCCAGTTTACCGCCGCCGCGATGGGCGACAATGTGGGGATAAGGCCAGTTACTCATACACGTTGTCCTGTTTCGCCATCAAAAAGATGCCGCTGATGTTCCGGCAGATGCAGCCATAGCGTACTGCCCGCCGCCGGGCGCTGCTGATGCGCCAACCGCACCACCAGTTTCTGATCGCCCCAGCGCCCATGCGCCAGATTATCCGCGCCCAGAATCTCCAGCGTGTCTACCGTTAACGGCACGCCGCCTTCCGCCTGCGAGCTTAACGCAATATGCTCCGGGCGGATACCCAGCGTCATTTTACGTCCGGCATGACCCCGATAGTCCGCACCAATCGGCAACGCCAGACCGCCAGGCAATTCGAAACGGTCGCCGGAAGCGCTGATAACGCCGTCCAACAGATTCATCGCCGGGCTGCCAATAAAGCTCGCCACGAAGCGACTGGCCGGTTTTTCATACACCTCTACCGGCGTGCCAATCTGTTCTGCGACGCCTTTATTCATCACCATCACCCGCTGGGCCAGCGTCATCGCCTCTACCTGATCGTGAGTAACATAGAGCGAGGTGGTACGAAGGCGACGATGCAGATGTTGTAACTCCAGACGCATCTGCACGCGCAGCTTGGCGTCGAGGTTAGAGAGCGGTTCGTCGAATAAAAAGACTGCCGGCTCGCGGACGATCGCGCGCCCCATTGCCACGCGCTGCCGTTGACCGCCGGAAAGCTCGCGTGGACGGCGTTTAAGCAGGCCGTCCAGCTCCAGAATGCGCGCCGCCTCCCGCACACGTTCTTCAATATGCGCTTTGCTCATACCACGAATTTTTAGTCCCCACGCCATGTTCTCCTCTACGCTCATATGGGGATAGAGAGCATAGTTCTGAAATACCATCGCGATGCCGCGATCTTTGGGCTCCATCTCGGTGACCCGTTTGCGATCAATCCAGATATCGCCGCTGGTCACGCGTTCCAGACCAGCCACCATCCGCAACAACGTTGATTTGCCGCAGCCGGACGGCCCGACCATCACGATAAATTCGCCATCCGCCACGTCCAGCGTCAGCGGTTGAATGACCTGGGTTTTGCCGTCCCAGCTTTTGGTTACTGCCTGTAGTTTTAAACCAGCCATTTTATTTCTCACTATCGACCAGGCCACGCACAAACGCGCGCTGCATGGCTAAAACGATGACAACCGGGGGAATAAGGGTCAGCAGCATTGCCGCCATCACCTGGTTCCATTGCGTGGTACCTTCGCCAGTGGCGATCATCCCTTTGATACCCGCTACGGCAGTGCCAAGATTCACGTCGGTGATAATCAACAGCGGCCACAGATACTGGTTCCAGCCGTAGATAAAGGTGATGACGAATAACGCCGCCAGGTTGGTTTTTGACAGCGGCAACACGATGTCGCGGAAAAAGCGCATCGGCGACGCGCCGTCAATACGGGCCGCCTCCACCAGTTCATCCGGAAGCGTCATAAAGAACTGACGAAACAGGAAAGTGGCGGTAGCGGACGCCATCAGCGGTAGCGTCAGACCGGCATAGCTGTCGAGCATTTTCAGGTTGGCGATCACTTCCACCGTCGGGAAGATACGCACTTCAACCGGCAACATCAGGGTGATAAAAATCATCCAGAAGAACAGGTTACGCAGGGGAAAACGAAACCAGACGATGGCGAATGCGGAAAGCATAGATACCGTGATTTTGCCTACCGTAATGCTGAACGCCATAATGAAACTGTTAAGCATCATCAGCCAGAATGGCGCGCTATTAACACCGACGCCGTTGACCCAAATAGTTTTGATATTCTCCAGTAACTGCGTGCCGGGAAGCAGCGTCATCGGCGTCTCAAACACCGCACGGTCGTCCAGCGTCGCCGCGACAAACGCGACATACAGCGGAAACAAAATGACCGCGATCCCCAGAATCAGCATGGTATGGCTGAATATTGTCAGCCCGCGACGATTCTCTATCATTGGTAACGCACCTTACTTTCCACATAGCGGAACTGCACCACCGTCAGAATGATGACGAGGAACATCAACACCACCGACTGCGCGGCGGACGCCGAGAGATCCAGGCCGGTAAACCCTTCGCGATAGATCTTATAAATCAGCGTCGTGGTGGCTTGTACCGGCCCGCCGGCGGTCGCGGCGTCGATCACCGGGAAGGTGTCGAAAAAGGCATACACCAGGTTGACCACCAGCAGGAAGAAACTGACCGGCGCAATAAGCGGCAAAGAAAGCCGGAAGAAACGACGAATCGGCCCGGCGCCGTCAATGGCCGCCGCTTCCACCAGCGAGCGGGGAATGGATTGCAGCGCGGCAAAGAAGAATAAAAAGTTGTAACTAATCTGCTTCCAGACTGACGCAAATACCACCAGGAACATCGCCTGACCGCTGTTTTGCGCGTGGTTCCAGTCATAGCCGAATTCGCCGAGGAAATGGGTGATTAATCCCCGCCCCGGGTTAAACAGGAAAATCCACAATACGGCGGCGACGGCGGGCGCGACGGCATAAGGCAGCAGCATCAGCGTCTGATAAAAACGGCTGCCGCGCACCACGTAATCCACCAGGGCGGCGAAAAACAACGAGACCAGCAGGCCGCTAAACGTGACCAGCGCGCTGAATTTAATCGTCGTCCAGAAGGCATCGAGATAATAACTGTCGTGAAAAAGCGCGACGAAATTCTCCAGCCCGACAAATTGGCTGGAAAAACCAAACGGATCGACGCTTTGCAGCGAATACCACAGCGCTTCGCCCGCAGGCCAGATAAAGAAAATAACGGTGATAACCAACTGCGGAGCAACCAGTAAATACGGCAGCCAGCGCGAGCGGAACACCGGACGGGATGATGACATGAAGATTCTTTTCCTGGAAGGTGCCGGATGGCGGTGCAAGCACCTTATCCGGCCTACAAACGCTGTAGGCCTGATAAGCGCAGCGCCATCAGGCACTTATACACTTAAGATTTGCTCGCTTTCTCAAAACGACGCAGTAACTGATTCCCGCGATCCACCGCGGTATCCAACGCCTGTTGTGGGGTTTTCTTCCCGGTCCAGACGCTTTCCAGCTCTTCGTCCACGATGGTACGAATCTGCGGCATATTGCCCAGACGCAAGCCTTTGGTGAAGGGTAACGGCGGCTTATTCAACATCTGGCGAGTGGCGATATCCGCACCGGGGTTTTTATCGTAATAACCCTGCTCGCGGGTCAGCTCGTAGGCGGCGGTGGTAATCGGCAGGTAGCCGGTTTTTTGATGCCATTCAGCAGCGTTTTCCGGTTTTGCCAGGAAGTCGAGGAATTTGGCGACGCCGGTATAGGTTTCTTTATCTTTACCCTGCATGACCCATAGGCTGGCTCCGCCGATAATGGCGTTTTGCGGCGCGCCCTTGATATCAGCGTCGTACGGCATCATACCCACGCCATAGTTAAATTTGGCATACTGGCGGATATTGGCGAGCGAACCGGAGGACGCGGTTGTCATCGCGCAGTCACCGTTATAAAACTTCTCGGTAGACTCGTCCTTACGCCCAACATAGCTAAAATCGCCTTTTTTATTCATCTCTTCCAGCAGCGCGATATGTTTCACCTGCTCTGGCTTATTAAACTCCAGCACCGCATCTGTACCGTCAAAACCATTGTTTTTACTGGCGAAGGGGAGACCGTTCCAGGCGCTGAAGTTTTCCAGTTGGATCCAACCTTGCCAGCCGCTGGCGTAACCGCATTTCATGCCTGCCGCTCTCAGTTTCGCGGTATAGTCAGCCAGCTCCTGCCAGGTTTTCGGCGGCTGTTCCGGATCTAAACCGGCTTTCTTAAAGGCGTCTTTGTTGTAGTACAGTACCGGCGTGGAGCTGTTAAAGGGCTGGGAGAGCAGATGCCCGCTTTTAGCATCGGTGTAGTAGCCTGCAACGGTTGGTACAAACTGGGACTCGTCAAAGTTAATACCGGCGTCTTTAAACACTTCATAAACCGGCTTAATGGCTTTCGAGGCCATCATGGTCGCTGTCCCAACCTCATAAACCTGCAATATTGCCGGCGCGTTGCCGGTACGGAATGCCGCGATCCCAGCGCTCAGGTTCTGTTCATAGTTCCCCTTATAGACCGGAACGATTTTGTAATCCGGATTGGCCTGGTTGAAACGTTGCGCCAGTGAATCAACTTCTTTGCCTAACTCCCCTTCCATTGAATGCCAGAATGGAATAGTGGTGACGGCCAACGCCTGACCCGTAAATGCCAGACTCAGCGCCAGTCCTAAAGCTGTATGTCGTAACGATATCATCGGTTATCTCTCTTTTTGTGCCGGGATGCGCGATATCACGCGTTTTATGTTCGCGGGGGTAACATGACATGCTCGAATGACAGAAAAATAACTTTTTTATTACAAAAAAAAGATAGTAAGGCGACAGAGAGATGGCAAGGCAGTGAAAGCGCCGGAAAAGAAAAGTGGGAGCTACGGCACGTCTGACAGCGTAATGCTGACCAGACATGCGTTATTTAGCTGGCGTCAGCAGTTAATCACGATGAGAATACTTTTTGTACAGATTTTGTAAGCGCCGCTGATCTCGCCGCTCGCGTTCACGCTGAATGTCGGATTTTTCATCCTCCCACGTTGCACAATCCGGATGATGACGCACTTCGCAGGTCGTTGCGGCCAGTGGATAAGGCGTTGCGGTTTCTTCTTGCCAGATAGCAGGATCGCGGGGATCAAAATCGTTTGAGGTTAAGGCGTTAACACTGAACGAAGCCGCGAACAACAGCGTTCCCATTATGCAGGCGCCTGAACGTATCATCCTTGCTCCTTCTTCGGTGGTTATAGTTGATAACTATTCTCAACTATAACATATTGGTACGAAAAATGTTCTACTGATTTGCCGAATGCCGAGTAATCCGCCAGGTCCGGTAAGCGGTAGCGCCACCGGGCGCGTTTGCCAGATGGCAGCTGTAAACTGCGCCTTATCCGCCCAGATAGGCGCTGCGCACCGCTTCGTTCGCCAGCAGCGCATCACCGGTATCGGATAGCACCACGTGGCCGTTTTCCAGCACATAACCGCGGTCGGCGAGCTTCAGCGCCTGGTTGGCGTTCTGCTCGACAAGGAAGATGGTCATACCCTGCTCGCGCAACTGCTCAATGGTGTCGAAGATCTGCTGGATGATGATCGGCGCCAGCCCCAGCGACGGTTCATCCAGCAGCAATAGCCTCGGCTGGCTCATCAGCGCGCGGCCAATCGCCAGCATCTGCTGTTCGCCACCGGACATGGTGCCCGCTCGCTGGATACGGCGTTCATGCAGGCGCGGAAACAGCTCGTACACCCATTTGATACGCTCCTGAAACCGATCGCGCTCGGCAAAAAAACCGCCCATCGCCAGGTTCTCTTCTACCGTCATCCGCGAGAAGACGCGCCGCCCTTCCGGCACTATCGCCACCGCTTCACGCATGATTTTCGCCGTCTGCCAGTCGGTTATGTCTTTACCGTCAAACACCACCCGTCCGCTGGAGGCGCGCGGATCGCCGCACAAGGTGCCAAGCAGCGTCGTTTTCCCCGCGCCGTTAGCGCCAATCAGGGTAACGATTTCCCCCTGGTTGATGTGCAGACTGACGTCGTGCAGCGCCTGAATCTTGCCGTAGTGGGCGCTGACTTTTTCAAACGTTAACATCGTTTTTTCCATCTTATGCCTCACCCAGATAAGCGCGGATGACGTCCGGGTTGTTGCGGATCTCTTCCGGCATGCCGTTCGCCAGCGGCGTGCCCTGGTTCACCACGTAAATGCGATCGGAAATGCCCATCACCAGCTTCATATCGTGTTCAATCAGCAAGATAGTGGTGTTGTGATGGTTACGTAGTTCGGCAATCAGCTCATCCAGCTCTTTGGTCTCTTTCGGGTTAAGGCCAGCCGCCGGTTCGTCGAGCATCAGAATTTCTGGCTGCGTCACCATGCAGCGGGCAATCTCCAGCCGGCGCTGGTCGCCGTAGGCCAGATTACTGGCCTGGCGGTTGGCATGTTCCAGCAGGCCAATACGCTCAAGCCAGGTCGCCGCGCGGTCCAGCGCTTCGCTTTGCGCGCGGCGGAAAGCGTGCGTTTTCAACAGGCCGGAAAAGAGGCCCGTTTTCAGTTGCTGGTGCTGCGCCACCAGCAGGTTTTCAATCACCGTCATTTCGCGAAACAGGCGCACATGCTGGAAAGTACGTACCACGCCCATGCGGGCGATCTGCTGGCCCGGCAATCCTTCCAGATGCCGCTCGCGCAACATGATCGTACCGCCTGTCGGCTTATAAAAACCGGTCAGGCAGTTAAACACCGTCGTTTTACCCGCGCCGTTAGGGCCAATCAGCGACACAATTTCCCGCTCACGCAATTCCAGCGATACATTGTTGACCGCCAGCAAACCGCCAAAGCGCATCATCAGGCCGTTAACCGCTAATAATGGCTGACTCATGCCTGCTCTCCTTTCGCCTGACCACTTTTCAGCTTCAACTGCGGACGCGTCATCGGCAGCAATCCCTGCGGGCGCCAGATCATCATCAACACCATCAAACCGCCGAGCATCAACATGCTGTATTCGTTGAAGTCGCGCATCAATTCGCGCGACACCACCAGCAGAACCGCCGCCAGGATCACCGCAAACTGCGAGCCCATTCCGCCCAGCACCACAATCGCCAGCACGAAGGCGGATTCGGCGAAGGTGAAGGATTCCGGGCTGACAAAGCCCTGGCGGGCGGCAAACAACGTCCCGGCGAAACCGGCAAACGCGGCGCTGATAGTAAAAGCGGTCAGCTTGATGCGCGTCGGGCTTAAACCTAATGAGCGACAGGCGATCTCATCTTCACGCAACGCTTCCCACGCCCGGCCCAACGGCATACGCAGCAGGCGGTTAATGACAAACAGCGACAGGACCACCAGCAACAGGGCCACCAGATAGAGGAAAATGACCCGGTCGGATGGGTCGTACTTCACGCCAAAGAAATTGCTGAAGGTATCCCAGCCGCCTTCGCGGGTGCTGCGGCTAAACTCCAGACCAAACAGCGTCGGTTTGGGGATCTGGCTGATACCGTTCGGGCCGCCGGTAATTTCAGTGTTATTGAGCAACAGGATACGGACGATTTCGCCGAAGCCGAGCGTCACAATCGCCAGATAGTCGCCGCGCAGACGCAGTACCGGGAAGCCGAGCAGGAAACCAGCAGCGGCGGAGACCAATCCCGCCAGCGGCAGGCAGGTCCAGAAACCCAAACCATAATAATGGTTGAGCAGCGCAAAGGTATAAGCGCCGATGGCGTAAAAGCCGCCGTAGCCCAATACCAGCAGACCGGACAGCCCCACCACCACGTTCAGCCCCAGACCGAGGATGATATAAATCATGGTCATAGTGGCGATATCCACGCTACCGCGCGACACCATAAACGGCCACGCCACGGCGATAACCAGCAGCGCCATCAGAAACAGCTTTTGCTTAACGGTAGAGCCATCGATCGCCGGCAGAATAACCTTCGGTCCGGAGACGTGCTTCAGCGCTTTCTGGAACATCGGACGCAGCAACTGAAAGAAAAAAACCACTGCCGTACCGATAAAGATCCACTGCCAGCGGATGTCGGCGGCGGTATCCACCACCAGTTTGGTGCCGTCCAGCTCCAGTTGTACGCCCATGAAGACGCCAGCCAGAACGAAGAACATCGCCGCAGAGAACAGAGCCATCGCAATATGCATCGGTTTCATACTTTCTCTACCTCCGGACGCCCCAGGATACCGGTCGGCATCACCAGCAGTACCAGAATCAGCAGAGCGAACGATACGACATCTTTATATTCGGTACTTAAATATGCAGACGAGAGCGCTTCGGCAACGCCCAAAATCAGACCGCCGATCATCGCGCCCGGAATGCTGCCAATACCGCCCAGCACCGCCGCGGTGAACGCTTTCATCCCGGCCATAAAACCGATGTAGGGGTTAATCACGCCATAGAACTGGCCGAGCAGCACGCCCGCCACCGCCGCCATTGCCGCGCCGATAACAAACGTTAGCGCAATGACGCGGTCGGTATTAATGCCGAGCAGGCTGGCCATTTTCAGATCCTCCGCGCAGGCGCGGCAGGCGCGGCCCATCCGGGAGTAGCGAATGAAAATGGTGAGCGCCAGCATAGCCAGAAAGGTGACTATCCAGATAACCGCCTGCATGGTGGTGATGGACGCGGAAAAGTTTTCGCTGCTGCCCACAATCCACTGGCCGTTAAACAGGCTGGGTAACGCCACGTCGCGCGAACCTTCCGTCAGGCTGACGTAGTTTTGCAGAAAGATGGACATCCCGATGGCGGAAATCAGGGCGATCAGGCGCTTGGAGTTGCGCACGGGCCGGTAAGCGACTCGCTCGATACTCCAGCCGTAGGCGCTGGCAATAATAATCGCGCCGATAAATCCGGCGGCCACCAGGAGCCAACTGGTGTCTATTCCCATCATCATTAGCGCGGCGATGATCATAAAAGAGACGTAGCTGCCGATCATATACACCTCGCCATGAGCGAAGTTGATCATGCCGATAATGCCGTACACCATCGTATAACCGATAGCAATCAGCGCGTAGGTGCTCCCCAGCGTGACGCCGTTAAACATCTGCTGCAAGAAATAGAGAAACTGCTCGGACATAAGGTAACCTTTTTAAACCCGCCCGGCGTGCGGGCGGTGGGATAACTTATCTTCTGGCATTACTTCGCGACGGTTGACGAGCCGTCGGCGTGCCACTGGAAGACGCCAAATTCAAATCCCTTAAGATCGCCTTTTTCATCCCATTTCAGCGGCCCAATAACGGTATCAGCCCCGTTAGCTTTAAGATCTTTCACCAGATCCAGCGGAGCGTGGCTGGCGCTACGCGTCATTGCGGTTGCCAGCGACTGGACGGCGGCGTAGGTGATCCAAACGTACGGACCGCTGGGATCTTTCTTGTCGGCTTTCAGCGCCTCGACAATCGCCTTATTCGCCGGGTCCTGGTCATAACGTTTTGGCATCGTCACCAACATGCCTTCCGCCGCACCGCCCGCAATATTGGACAGCGACGCGTTACCCACGCCTTCCGGCCCCATAAATTGCGTTTTCAGGCCATTAGCCCGTGCCTGGCGCAGCATCTGCCCCATTTCCGGGTAGTAGCCGCCGTAATACACAAAGTCGATATTCTCTTTTTGCAAGCGAGCAATCAGGGCGGAGAAATCTTTTTCACCGGCGGTAATACCATCAAAAAAGACAATATTGGCATTGCCCTGCTTCAGGCCATCCTGCACGGAGCGCGCCAGTCCTTCGCCGTATTGCTGTTTATCGTGAATGATAGCGATGCGCTGCGGTTTCACCGTTTCCAGGATGTATTTTGCGGCCGTTGGCCCCTGGGAGGAGTCCAGGCCGGCGGTACGCATAATGTACTGATAGCCGCGCTGGGTCAGCTCCGGGTTAGTCGCCCCCGGGGAGATCATAAGAATACCTTCATCTTCATAGATATCGGATGCTGGCTGAGTAGAAGAAGAACACAAGTGACCAATAACGTACTGAATACCGTCGTTAACGATTTTGTTGGCCACCGCCACCGCCTGTTTTGGATCGCAGGCATCATCGTACTCTACGCCGACCAGCTTATCGCCTTTAATACCGCCTTTCGCGTTGATGTCTTTAATGGCCTGACGCGCGCCGTTAAATTCCATATCGCCCCATTGCGCTACCGGGCCGGACATCGCCCCGACTATGGCGACTTTAATATCATCTGCCATTGCCCCCTGCGAGACTGCTAATGCAACAATCCCTGCGATTATTGTTTTCGCTTTCCGTTTCATGTGCCTGTATCCCCATTCGTGATGTTATATGTTTTGTTTTTTGCTGGTTAAAAAGCAGACTGTACTTTTTATAAATGGTGCGCTTTTTACTGACTCATTAATGAGTTAGCGCAGCATTTAAAGCATAATAAGATTAAAATCTCTATTTTTCAGTCTATTAAGAAAAGATAATATTCTGCTTTTCGTTATAGATAAACAAAAAAAAGCACGCTTGTCAGCATAAAATAACGGCACATTAAGCGGAATAATTCACTAGCATTCAGGGAATTATGCTGCCTGTTTTCCATTCTCTAATGCTTCAAACTGTAATTATCGTTGTTAAAAAATTAATAACCTGGTAAATGACACAAAAAAGAGAAAGCATCTGGCCTGCCTGTTTCGGTACACTGATCGCATCTTTTGAAATCGGGACAAGCCGTCGATGAAGCTGACCATTCTTCGTTTAGAACACTTTAGCGCTCAGGATCAGATCGATCTGGGCAAAATCTGGCCGGAATATTCCGCCTCCTCATTAAGCGTAGATGAAACGCACCGGATTTATGCCGCGCGGTTTAACGAGCGTTTGTTGGGCGCCGTAAGAGTGACGCTGAGCGGAACGCAGGGCGCGCTGGATTCCTTACGCGTGCGTGAAATCACCCGTCGCCGCGGCGTCGGGCAATACCTGGTAGAAGAAGTCATCCGCGATAATCCCAACGTCTCGTCGTGGTGGATGGCGGATGTCGGTGTTGAAGACCGCAGCGTGATGGCCGCGTTTATGCAGGCGTTAGGTTTTACCGCCCAGCATGACGGCTGGGAGAAGCGCTAAAAGAAAGCCGGATGGCGCTGACGCTTATCCGGCCTACATGCCGGGAGAAAAGATAAAAACCACCTCGCAATTTTCCAAGAATTTCGCGTTGCAGGCAGGCGGCAAGTTATGAAAACATAAGTAAGTGACCGGGGTTGAATAACGTAGCCAACGCACCTGCAGCGCGAAAGGCGCCAGGAAAATCACTTGGCGTCTGTCGCCGTACCATTCGCATGCCAGTCAAATACGCCGAACTCAAATCCTTTCAGATCGCCTTTCTCATCCCACGACAGCGGTCCCATTACGGTGTCGACCGTGGCGCCTTTCAGGTATTTGGCGATTTCCGCCGGATCGTCGGAGTGGTTCAGACCCGCCTGCAACGATTGCAGCGCGGCGTAGGTGGTCCACACGAATGCGCCGCTAGGATCTTGTTTCTTGGCTTTGATGGCATCCACAATCGGTTTGTTCGCTGGCACCTGATCGTAGTTCTTCGGTTTGGTGACCAGTAAGCCTTCCGCCGACTCTCCGGCGATGTTAGACAGCGACACGTTCGCCACCCCTTCCGGCCCCATAAACTGGGTTTTCAGCCCTGCGGCGCGGGACTGGCGCAGGATCTGCCCCATTTCCGGGTGATAACCGCCGTAGTAGACAAAGTCGATATTCTCTTTCTTCAGGCGCGCTACCAGAGTGGAGAAATCTTTTTCGCCGGCGGTGATGCCGTCAAAGAATACGACGTTAACGCCGCCTTTCTTCAGACCGTCCTGCACCGCGCGCGCCAGCCCTTCGCCGTACTGCTGCTTATCGTGGATAATCGCGATGCGCTGCGGTTTTACCTTCTCCAGAATATACTTTGCCGCCGTTGGCCCCTGGTCAGAGTCCAGACCGGTGGTGCGCAAAACCAGGTTATAGCCGCGTGCGGTCAGCTCCGGCGCGGTCGCCGCCGGGGTTATCATCAGGATACCTTCGTCTTCGTAGATATCAGAGGCTGGCTGTGTGGAAGAGGAGCATAAGTGTCCGATAACATACTTGATGCCGTCGTTCACCACTTTGTTAGCGACAGCTACCGCCTGTTTCGGATCACAGGCGTCGTCATATTTCACCGCGACGAGCTTATCGCCTTTAATACCGCCTTTCGCATTGATATCGGCAATTGCCTGTTCCGCACCGGTAAACTCCTGATCGCCATACTGCGCCACCGGACCGGACATCGCGCCGACAACCGCGACTTTAATGTCCTCGGCGAATGCCATATGGCTTAATGACAGGGCGATACATCCTGCCAATAACGTTTTACCCTTCATATTCATCCTGATAATCCCCATTATTCTGGTTGTTACGTGTGTTGTGGTGTTATTGTTCAGCACTTTATTTCGATTATTGGCTAGCTACCCATGCTTTAGCAGCATACTCTGCTAAAACATACCCGATTTTTATTATTTTGGAATAGCTAAATTTACATCCAGATAACAGATTTGTGTCGGTGGGGGAGAGGAAGGGCCCGTAGGCCCGATAAGCGAAGCGCCATCGGGCAAACGTGTTGCCGGATGGCAGGGTAAACGCCTTATCCGGCCTACAAAAAACAAAACCCCCGAATTCACATTCGAGGGTTCATTGGCAATTCGCGAAGATTACGCTTCGATCGCAGCGCGAAGCTTTTTCATGGCGTTCTTTTCAAGCTGGCGCACACGCTCAGCGGAGACGCCGTAACGATCGGCCAGCTCCTGCAACGTAGACTTATTGTCTTCGTCCAGCCAGCGAGCGCGGATAATATCCTGGCTACGCTCGTCGAGCCCCTGCATCGCGTCGGTCAGTCGGTTGGCGGCCTGCTCTTCCCAGTTATCGTCTTCAATGCCGTCGGCAAAGTTAGACGATTTATCCTGCAGATACAGCACCGGCGCCATTGGCTGGCTGTCGGACTCATCGTCCGAAGACATGTCAAACGTCATGTCCTGCGCCGCCATACGCGACTCCATCTCACGCACGTCTTTACTGGAAACACCCAGTTCGCGCGCCACCATTTCAACCTCATCCTGATTAAACCAGCCCAGACGCTGCTTGGTTTTACGCAGATTAAAGAACAGCTTACGCTGCGCTTTCGTGGTTGCGACTTTAACGATACGCCAGTTACGCAGCACGTATTCGTGAATTTCTGCTTTAATCCAGTGTACGGCGAAGGAAACCAGGCGCACGCCTACTTCCGGGTTAAAACGACGTACGGCTTTCATCAGGCCGATGTTGCCTTCCTGGATCAAATCCGCCTGCGGCAGACCATAGCCCGCATAGTTACGAGCAATATGAACAACAAAGCGCAGGTGAGACAGGATCAGCGTTTTAGCTGCTTCCAGATCGCCCTGGTAATGCAGCCTTTCAGCCAATGCCCGCTCCTCGTCAGCCGATAACATCGGCCACGCGTTCGCCGCCCGGATATAAGATTCCAGGTTGCCAACAGGGGCTAAAGCTAAATTTTGCATTTCTTTGGTCATTCAAATCCTCTCAATCAGTATTGCCTGGCACCGTCAGCGAGCAACAACCGTGCCAAAGCCGATGAGCAACGAGAATATCATCCACTCTTTTATCAGACAGTGATTTTATCCACAAGTTCAATGTAACACTGTGCATAATTTACACACATAATGTGACATGAAGATGAAACGCGGGGAAGAGACAACAGGGACTCTTTCCCTGCGAACGGAAGCCCATTGCAGGGAAAGATTATACCACGATTTTATC
Organism: Salmonella sp. SG203; assembly: GCF_013350575.1. NCBI lineage: Bacteria > Pseudomonadati > Pseudomonadota > Gammaproteobacteria > Enterobacterales > Enterobacteriaceae > Salmonella > Salmonella sp. SG203. The sequence continues at coordinate 92,682 of NZ_SNMT01000007.1, read as the reverse complement.
AATCGGGAGTAAAGTGACGTAAATGTTGCACCGTAGCCAGCCAGGCGGCGATCCAGCCGATCATGGAACAGACCAGCAGCAGCAACAGGCACTCATCGAACGATAAACCATTGAGATCAAACTTCGTGCCGAAGACCTGCGCCACTTCAGTCACCGCCGATGATAAACGCATCACCAAAATTTCAGACAATATCAGTGACAGAAACGCGCCGGAAAAACCGAGCAACGCGCCGCCATAGAGGAACGGACGCAGGATAAAGCCATCGGTCGCGCCAATCAGCTTTTGCACGTTAATGGTGTCGCGACGGGCAAAAATGCTCAGGCGCACGCTGTTGCCGATAACGAGGAAGACCGCCGCGACCATCAGCACGCCGATCATCGCCGACACGCGGCCCACCAGCCCAGTGAGCGCCGCCAGGCGCGCAAACCAGCTATCATCCATGCGGACTTCGTCAATGCCGTTAATCTGCGAGATACGGTCGCGCAGCGTATTAAGCGAGGCGGTACTCTGGAAGTCCAGCTTGGGGATCACCACCGCCACCGCCGGTAGCGGGTTCTCTTCCAGCATATCCAGCGCGCCGCCAAAACCCGACCAGTTGCGGAATTCTCCCAGCGCGTCCTCACGGGACAGGTAGTTGACCTTCTCAACGCCCTGCTCGGCCTGAAGCTGCCCAACAACCCGTGCCGCCGCGTCATCATCCAGCGTTTTTTGCAGATAAACGGTGATCTGCGGCGACGGATAATACTGAGTCGCCGCCTGGTTGACGTTCTTATAGACCATGTAACAGACGCTGGGCAGCGTCAGGGAGATGGCGATCACCATCACCGTCAGAAACGTCGCCAGCGGTTTGCTTTTCAGATCCTGCAGCGCGCCGTGCCAGGCATAGCGCACCTGTTCATTAAAGACATTTGTTTTACGTGAGTTCGGTTTCGGCGTCGGCTTCTGGCGTCCTGGCGCGTTGCGCCCGCCGCCTGTTCCGCCGCGAGACTTACGCAGTCGATCCAGCCGTCCGCCGAACTGCCTGATTTGGTTAATCGCGTCGCGCCTATTCATTGGCCAGGCCTCCATGCAGATGTCCATCGCTCAGGACGAGCTGCCTATAGGAACGACGGGAGATAAGTCCAATATCGTGCGTCGCCATCAGTACCGTCACCCCTACGCGGTTAAACTCTTCAAACAGACGTAAAATCCCTTCCGACAACGCGTCGTCCAGGTTCCCGGTCGGTTCATCCGCCAGCAATACCGCTGGCTTATTGACCACCGCGCGGGCGATGCCCACGCGCTGTTGTTCGCCTCCGGAGAGTTGAATCGGGAAGTTTCTCGCTTTGTCCAGTAGTCCAACCTTATCCAGCGCCGCCGACACACGACGACGGATATCATCGCCGCTGGCGCCGGCAATGATTAACGGTATCGCCACATTGTCATAGACCGTGCGATCCATCAGCAGATGGTGATCCTGGAAAATCATCCCAATCTGGCGGCGCAAAAACGGCACTTCGCGGTTTTTCAGGCGCGTAATATCATGCCCGCTGAAGAAGATTTTGCCGGCGCTGGGCCGCTCAATCCCACAGATTAGCTTCAGCAGGGTACTTTTCCCCGCGCCGGAGTGGCCGGTCAGAAACGCCATCTCGCCTGGCCGCATATGGAATGTCACTCCCTGCAGCGCTTGTCTCCCGCCGAGATAGGCCTTGCTGACATGTTCAAAGCGAATCATTGTTAATCCTCTCGGGCAAAAAGTGCCTCAATAAAATCGTCCGCCTTAAACGGACGCAAATCCTCGATACGTTCGCCCACGCCAATGTAACGGATAGGAATGCCAAACTGGTCAGCTACCGAGAAAATCACCCCGCCTTTCGCCGTACCGTCCAGCTTGGTCAGGGTAATACCGGTTAAGCCTACCGCTTCATGGAACAGTTTGGCCTGGCTTACCGCGTTCTGTCCGGTGCTGGCGTCAATGGTCAGCATAACTTCATGTGGCGCTTCTTCGTCCAGCTTTTTCATGACGCGAACGATTTTTTTCAGCTCTTCCATCAGGTGCGACTTGTTCTGCAGACGCCCTGCCGTATCGGCAATTAACACATCCACATTACGCGCCTTCGCGGCCTGGATAGCGTCAAAAATCACCGAGGCGGAGTCCGCGCCGGTATGCTGGGCGATAACCGGAATGTTGTTACGCTGTCCCCAGACCTGTAGCTGTTCGACCGCCGCCGCGCGGAAAGTATCCCCCGCCGCCAGCATCACTGATTTACCCTGCTGCTCAAACTGGCGCGCCAGTTTACCGATAGTAGTGGTTTTACCCACGCCGTTCACGCCAACCATCAGAATAACAAAAGGCGTTTTACCTTCAATATTAAGCGGTTCGTCTACCTTCGCCAGAATCTCGCCCATCTCGTCTTTCAACAGACCATACAGCGCCTCGGCATCTTTAAGCTGTTTGCGGCTGGCGCCTTCCGTCAGATTAGCGATAATCTTACGCGTGGTTTCCACCCCGACATCAGCGATGAGCAACTGCTCTTCCAGCTCCTCGAACAAATCATCGTCGATTTTCTTGCCGCGGAACAGACTGATAAATCCGGAACCGAGATTTTCTTTGGTTTTCAGCAGACTGCGTTTCAGGCGGGCAAAGAAACCTTCTTTAGTCGGTTTTTCCTGCTCCTGAACGATCGCTTCCACCGGCTCGTCTTCTTCCGCCGGCGGAACAACCATCACCGCCTCTTCCGCCGCCTGAGCGGCCAGCGCCTGCGCTTCCAGCTCTTCGTCGGTGAATTTCGCCGCGTTTTCGCCCTCTTCTTCTACCGCGGCAATGACCTCTACGGTTTCCGCTTCGGCCTGCCACTCTTCCGGCGAGATAGCCTCGTCTTTGACCTCTTCCGGCAGCGGCAATTCCTCGCGTTCCACCGCGATCTGCGGCGCTGCCGTCTCAACAGCCGCCGCGGGCTCCGGCTCTACCGGCTGCGGTTTTTCGCTCTCCTGAACTTTCTCAGTAACGTCCACCACCTCTTCCGCAAAGGCTTCTGTTTCTGCTTTGCTGTGCGCGGGCGTTTGCGCGTCTACGTCTGCCGCCGTTTCAACAGGGGGCTCAACCGGTCGTTGTTCCTCAACAATCTGCTGTTCTTCGGTCTGTTCCTGCTTCTGCTCTTTATCACCGAAGCCCAACCAGGAAAAGAAGCCACGTTTTTTCTGTTTTGCCATCTGCGACTACACCCCTCGCGGCGCTATATACATGGAAGCTAAAAAAATGATGAAATAGTCTATCACTTAACTTAATTCACATCACCGCCTGGAATAACTTGCAACAGGCGGTTCGAGCAAGAGAAATGAAAAAACCGACTCACTCTGGCAGCGGCCAAATCCGCATTATTGGCGGGCAATGGCGTGGCCGTAAATTACCGGTTCCGGACAGCCCGGGTCTGCGTCCCACCACCGATCGCGTGCGCGAAACGTTATTTAACTGGCTGGCTCCGGTAATGGTAGACGCCCATTGTCTGGATTGCTTTGCCGGCAGCGGCGCGCTGGGTCTGGAAGCGCTATCGCGTTATGCGGCCCAGGCAACGTTACTGGAAATGGATCGCGCCGTATCGCAGCAGTTGCAAAAAAATCTGGCGACGCTGAAAGCCAACAATGCTCGCGTCGTCAATACCAATACTCTGACCTTCCTCAGCCAGCCGGGGACGCCGCATCACGTCGTCTTTGTCGACCCGCCGTTTCGTAAAGGGCTGCTGGAAGAGACGTTACAATTGCTGGAAACCCAGGGATGGCTGGCCGACGACGCGCTAATCTACGTAGAAAGCGAGGTGGAAAACGGTCTGCCGCCCGTTCCGGCGAACTGGGCATTGTATCGAGAAAAGGTGGCCGGACAGGTCGCTTATCGTCTGTATCAGCGCGACGCGCAAGGAGAAAATGATGTTGATTAATCTGGGCCGCTTATTAATGCTCTTCGTGTGGGCATTTTTGATTCTTAATCTGGTGCATCCCTTCCCGCGCCCGCTCAATATCTTCGTCAACGTGGCGTTGGTGTTCATGGCGCTGATGCACGGTATGCAACTGGCGCTACTGAAATCAACGATACCGAAAGCGGGTCCGCAGATGACGACGGGAGAGAAAATCCGCATTTTCCTGTTCGGCGTGTTTGAGCTGCTGGTCTGGCAGAAGAAGTTTAAGAACAAAAAATAACGTTTGCTGCCGGATGACGGTTTATTCGTTATCCGGGGTACGGCTAACAAACCCGACGAACCGCGTTCCCTTATAGCTCAGCGTACCTTGATCGCCCACCGTCAAAGCGTGGTACTGCTGCGCTTGTAAACGGAACGTTTTTTCCAGACCGCCATTGAGCGGCTTAAAACTTGCCTCATAGCGCATACTGGTTCCCGCCGGGCTCACTTCCTGCTGGCGAGAGCGTCGGTCGTTAACCGGCTTCTCCCGTTTATTGCTGACCACGACCTGATTTTGCTGTAACGGCGCCGCCTCATTAGCGGCTTTTTCCCGCCGTTGCTGAACGAAGCGAAACGACGCGGCAACTACGATTAATGCGATGATTATAATGAAGAAAAGCGGTGGCTTACTCATACTGTTAACCTGTCAGAAAATGCGGAAATAAGCATACCCTGCCCGTTATAGTGTTGTCATCTGACCGTCACGGCCTCTACACTGAATAATAGAGCCGCAAGCATACCGTTTGCGAAAAAATAACGAATTCAAGGAATTAAGATGCTTTGGTCGTTTATCGCTGTCTGCCTGTCCGCATGGCTGTATGTGGACGCCTCCTATCGCGGGCCAGCCTGGCAACGCTGGGTTTTTAAGCCCGTCACGTTATTACTATTGCTGTTACTGGCCTGGCAAGCGCCGATGTTTGACGCCATCAGTTATCTTGTGTTGGCCGGACTGTGCGCCTCGCTGGTCGGCGATGCGTTAACGCTCTTGCCGCGTCAACGCCTGCTGTACGCCGTCGGGGCATTTTTCTTATCGCATCTGCTCTACACCATTTACTTTGCCAGCCAAATGACGTTGTCGTTCTTCTGGCCGCTGCCGCTGGCGTTACTGATAGTCGGCGCGTTGCTTATCGCCGTTATCTGGACGCGACTGGAGGAGCTACGCTGGCCGGTATGTACTTTTATCGCCATGACGCTGGTCATGGTCTGGCTGGCGGGCGAACTGTGGTTCTTCCGTCCAACGGCGCCAGCCCTTTCGGCCTTTACCGGCGCGACGCTGCTGTTCATCGGCAATATCGTCTGGCTGGGTAGCCATTACCGCCGCCGTTTCCGGGCGGATAACGCGATTGCCGCCGCCTGCTACTTTGCCGGACACTTCCTGATTGTTCGCTCGCTGTACCTGTAAATAATAGCGCTTGACTCTGGAGTCGACTCCAGAGTGTATCCTCCGGTTAATGAGAAAATTATCATCAACCGGAGGACGTTATGTCGACCCCTGATACCGATGGCAAAAAAGTCCCGCCCTTTACCTCCTTCAGATTAGCCCCGGCAATACAGAAGGCCGATAGCTGCTGCTGCGAAGAACATTGCGCGTCCAGCGCGCCTGTTTCTACTGCCGTGGCAGGCACGCGCTATACCTGGAAAATCTCCGGCATGGACTGCGCCGCCTGCGCCCGAAAAGTGGAGAATGCGGTACGCCAAATTCGCGGCGTCAACCAGGCGCAAGTGCTGTTCGCCACCGAAAAGTTAGTGGTCGATGCCGACGCCGACCTCCGCGCGCAAATTGAACGCGCCGTACAGAAGGCGGGTTATACCTTGCGTAGTGAAGATTCGCGCGACGCCGCGCCTGAATCTCGTCTTAAAGAGAACCTGCCGCTTATTACGCTGATCATTATGATGGCGATAAGCTGGGGGCTGGAGCAATTTAACCACCCGTTCGGCCAACTGGCCTTTATCGTCACCACTCTGGTCGGTCTGTATCCTATTGCCCGCCAGGCGCTGCGGCTGATGAAAAGCGGCAGTTGGTTCGCTATTGAAACGCTGATGAGCGTCGCCGCCATTGGCGCGCTGTTTATAGGCGCGACGGCGGAGGCAGCAATGGTATTGCTGCTGTTCCTCATCGGCGAGCGCCTGGAAGGATGGGCCGCCAGTCGCGCCCGTAAAGGCGTCAGCGCGTTAATGGCGCTTAAACCGGAAACGGCGACCCGTCTGCGCGACGGCGTGCGGGAAGAGGTCGCTATTAATACCCTGCGACCGGGCGATATTATCGAAGTCGCCGCCGGGGGGCGTTTACCCGCCGACGGTAAACTGGTTTCCGGTTTCGCCAGCTTTGATGAAAGCGCGCTCACCGGCGAGTCTATCCCGGTGGAGCGCGCAACGGGCGACAAAGTCCCGGCAGGCGCGACCAGCGTTGACCGTCTCGTCACCCTGGAGGTGTTATCTGAACCTGGCGCCAGCGCGATTGACCGTATCCTGACGCTGATTGAAGAGGCGGAAGAGCGCCGTGCGCCCATTGAGCGGTTTATTGACCGTTTCAGCCGCATCTATACGCCAGTCATTATGGTCATCGCGCTGCTGGTGACGCTTATTCCGCCGCTGATGTTCGATGGCGGCTGGCAGGAGTGGATTTATAAAGGGCTGACGCTGCTATTAATCGGTTGCCCGTGCGCGCTGGTGATCTCCACGCCCGCGGCCATTACCTCCGGGCTGGCGGCGGCGGCACGGCGCGGCGCATTGATTAAAGGCGGCGCAGCGCTGGAGCAACTGGGCCGTATCACGCAGGTCGCCTTTGATAAAACCGGTACGTTGACCATTGGTAAACCACGGGTGACGGCGATTCATCCGGCAAGCGGTATCAGCGAAGCTGAACTGTTGGCGCTGGCGGCAGCCGTAGAACAAGGCGCTACGCACCCGCTGGCACAGGCTATTGTCCGCGAAGCGCAGACACGCGATCTGGCGATCCCGACGGCGGAATCGCAGCGAACGCTGGCTGGCACCGGGATTGAAGCGCAGGTTAACGGCGAACGTATTCTGATTTGCGCGGCGGGAAAACAGCCTGCGGCAGCGTTTGCCGGGCAAATTAGCGAACTGGAAAACGCCGGGCAGACGGTGGTTCTGGTGCTGCGTAACGAGACCGTACTTGGCGTCCTCGCCCTCCAGGATACGTTGCGTGACGATGCGCGCGACGCCATCCGCGATCTGCATCAGTTAGGCGTTAACGGCGTGATTCTAACTGGCGATAACCCACGGGCGGCGGCAGCGATTGCCGGCGAGCTGGATCTGGCGTTTAAAGCCGGACTACTGCCGGAAGATAAGGTACGGGCAGTCACCGCCCTTAACCAACAAGCGCCGCTGGCGATGGTGGGCGACGGCATTAACGATGCGCCCGCGATGAAAGCCGCCAGTATCGGAATTGCGATGGGCAGCGGTACTGACGTCGCGCTGGAAACGGCTGACGCCGCCCTTACTCATAACCGTCTGCGCGGGTTAGCGCAGATGATTACGCTGGCGCGCGCTACCCACGCGAATATCCGGCAGAACATCACCATTGCGCTGGGGCTGAAAGCCATTTTCCTGGTGACGACGCTACTTGGTTTTACCGGGCTATGGCTGGCAATCCTGGCGGATACGGGAGCCACGGTATTGGTGACTGCCAACGCGCTACGTTTGCTGCGTAAAAACTAATCTTCTCCCGCCCGGCGGCGTCGTGTCGCCGGGTTATCCCGCGATATTCCTTTCTTTGTACATATTATTCACGCGAAAATCATTTATTTTCTATTACTTATCAAACCATTAATCAGAAATAGCGCGATTTGATGTAAGGTTAATTTTTATCCAACCGATATTGATCATACCGTCTACAAAATAAGGAATGTTAGGCACTATGAAAAATATCAAAGTCATCACCGGCGTTATCGCGACGCTGGGCATATTTAGCGCCTTATTGCTGGTGACAGGAATACTGTTTTATTCCGCCGTCAGCAGCGATCGGCTGAATTTCCAGAATGCGAGCGCGCTGAGTTACCAACAACAGGAACTGGGCGGCAGTTTTCAGACATTGATCGAAACCCGCGTTACCATTAACCGCGTGGCGATACGCATGTTAAAAAATCAGCGCGATCCCGCCTCGCTGGACGCCATGAACACGCTGTTAACCAACGCTGGCGCGTCGCTCAACGAAGCGGAAAAACATTTCAACAACTACGTGAACTCCGAAGCGATCGCGGGAAAAGATCCGGCGTTGGATGCCCAGGCCGAAGCCAGCTTTAAGCAGATGTATGACGTTTTGCAGCAGTCTATCCACTATCTTAAAGCCGATAATTACGCCGCCTATGGCAACCTTGACGCGCAAAAAGCGCAGGATGACATGGAGCAGGTATATGACAAGTGGCTCTCTCAAAATGCGCAATTAATAAAATTAGCCAGCGATCAGAATCAGAGCAGTTTTACCCAGATGCAATGGACGCTGGGGATAATTCTACTTATCGTACTCATCGTGCTGGCGTTTATCTGGCTGGGGCTGCAACGCGTTCTACTCCGCCCGCTGCAACGGATTATGGCGCACATTCAAACGATCGCCGACGGCGATCTTACCCATGAGATAGAGGCCGAAGGACGCAGTGAAATGGGCCAACTGGCCGCCGGTCTTAAAACGATGCAGCAGTCGTTAATCCGTACCGTCAGCGCGGTGCGCGATAACGCAGACTCTATCTATACTGGCGCAGGCGAAATTTCCGCCGGTAGCAGCGACCTCTCTTCCCGTACCGAACAGCAGGCCTCGGCGCTGGAGGAGACCGCCGCCAGCATGGAACAGTTAACCGCCACGGTACGGCAAAACACCGATAACGCACGACAGGCGACGGGTCTGGCGAAAACCGCATCAGAAACCGCGCGTAAAGGAGGACGCGTGGTGGATAACGTAGTGAACACCATGAACGATATCGCCGAAAGCTCGGAAAAAATCGTGGACATCACCAGCGTGATTGACGGTATCGCCTTCCAGACTAATATCCTGGCGCTGAACGCCGCGGTAGAAGCCGCCCGCGCCGGCGAACAGGGGCGAGGATTCGCGGTCGTGGCCGGAGAGGTACGCACGTTGGCCAGCCGTAGCGCGCAGGCCGCCAAAGAGATCAAAGTGCTGATTGAAAACTCCGTGTCGCGCATTGATACCGGCTCTACGCAGGTACGCGAAGCGGGAGAAACCATGAAAGAGATCGTTAACGCCGTGACCCGCGTGACCGATATTATGGGCGAAATCGCCTCTGCCTCCGATGAGCAAAGCAAAGGCATTGAGCAGGTGGCGCAGGCGGTATCGGAAATGGACAGCGTGACGCAGCAAAACGCCTCGCTGGTAGAGGAATCCGCAGCAGCGGCGGCAGCGCTGGAAGATCAGGCTAACGAGCTTCGTCAGGCGGTCGCCGCGTTCCGCATCCAGAAACAGCCTCGTCGGGAGGCGTCGCCGACGCCGTTAAGCAAAGGTTTAACGCCACAGCCCGCCGCAGAACAGGCGAACTGGGAAAGCTTCTAATCAGAATGCTATCTGCCGTGCGGTTAATGCGCTTTACGCAATAAATAGCGGTACGGCAGACCCTCCGTCTCTTGCGCCAGCAAATCGTGTTCCATAAAGGTACAGAACCCCGGAATATCACGCGTTGTCGCCGGATCGTCGGCGATAATCAGCAATGTTTCGCCAGTTTGCATGTTGCGCACCGTTTTGCGCACCATCATTACTGGTTCAGGGCAACGCAGCCCCAGGGCGTCAAGCGTATGGTCAGGGGAGGAAAACAGATCGCTCATCTTCGTCTCAATGGTAGAAAAACGGCGATATTTTACGCCCATCTTCGTCAGTAAGCCAGGCAGGTTAACGATTGCGTGAAAATTAGCCATTGCAATGCCAGCGCAAAACAGTATTATGCGGCGGTTCTTTATTGGGTTCCCTCACCCCATCCAACAAAAAGGTCACAATATGACTCCGTTTACACAATCACAGCGCGTAAAAGCGTTGTTCTGGCTATCGCTATTCCATTTACTGGTGATCATTTCCAGTAACTATCTGGTGCAGCTCCCCATCACTATTTTTGGTTTCCACACGACCTGGGGCGCGTTTAGTTTTCCTTTTATTTTTCTTGCCACCGATCTTACCGTGCGTATTTTTGGCGCACCGCTGGCGCGCCGCATTATCTTCGCCGTCATGATCCCTGCGCTGCTGGTGTCGTATGTGGTGTCATCGCTGTTCTATATGGGCGCCTGGCAAGGTTTCGCCGCGTTGGCGAACTTTAATCTGTTTGTCGCCCGTATCGCCGCCGCCAGCTTTATGGCCTACGCGCTGGGACAGATCCTTGATGTCCATGTGTTTAACCGCCTGCGCCAAAATCGTCGCTGGTGGCTGGCGCCGACCGCTTCAACGCTGTTTGGCAATATCAGCGATACCCTTGCCTTTTTCTTCATTGCGTTCTGGCGAAGCCCCGATGCCTTTATGGCCGAACACTGGATGGAAATTGCGCTGGTGGATTATTGCTTTAAGGTGCTCATCAGCATTATTTTCTTCCTGCCGATGTACGGCGTTCTACTGAATATGTTGCTGAAAAAGCTGGCAGATAAATCTGAAATTTCCCCATTACCGGCAAGTTAAAGGTTCGTTTTCCGAGTTGTGATAAGATGAGCGAATGAGCCGTTATGGCCGTTTATCGAAAGGAAGAAGTCAATGCGCAATTTGGTTAAATATGCCGGTATTGGCCTGCTGGTTATGGGGCTTGCAGCCTGTGATAACAACGATACAAAAGCGTCGGCAGAAAGCGCCGCCGCAGAAAGCCAGGCCTCCGGCCAGCCCATCAGCCTGATGGATGGCAAACTCAGTTTCTCGCTGCCGGCGGATATGACCGATCAAAGCGGTAAGCTGGGCACCCAGGCGAATAATATGCACGTTTATTCTGACCCGACGGGCCAGAAAGCGGTGATTGTTATCGTCGGCGATAATACCGATGAAGCGTTGCCGGTGCTGGCAAACCGCCTGCTTGAGCAACAGCGTAGCCGCGACCCGCAGCTTCAGGTGGTCACCAATAAGTCTATTGAGCTCAAAGGCCATACGTTGCAACAACTGGACAGCATTATCTCCGCGAAGGGCCAGACGGCGTATTCTTCCATCGTGCTGGGCAAAGTGGATAACCAATTGCTGACGATTCAGGTCACGCTGCCTGCGGACAATCAGCAAAAAGCGCAAACCACGGCTGAAAACATCATCAATACGTTGGTTATTAAGTAACCTTTACGACGATGATGCGGCCTCCGGCAGTGCAGACGGAGGCCGTTTTTTTAAGCGCCAGGTCAGCAATAGCGCCATCGCTACCAGCCCGGCCGCCGCCAGATAAATCACCGGCACGCCCGCCCAGGTCATCACCAGCCCTGCCAGCGGCCCGGTAACCCCCAAAGACATATCCATAAAGACGGTATAGGTCGCCAGCGCCGCGCCCTGGTTCTGCGGCGGCACGGCTTTGACGGCCACCACGCCCAGCGCCGGAAAGACCAGCGAAAACCCCATCCCCGTGAGTAAAACGCCGATTTTTGCCATCCACGGCATGGCTGCCGTCCCCACCAGTAACAGACCAATAATCTCCACGCCAAAGCAGATCATGGCGACATTTAACCCGCCTAAGCGATTGATGCCGTTAGGGAACAGCAAACGCGTGCCGACAAACGCGACGCTAAATAACGTGAGCGCAAAAGCGGCGCCATCCCAGCCTTTAGCATCATAAAATAAGGTAATAAACGTCGCGATGACGCCAAACCCTGCCGAGGCCAGCGCCAACGCCATACCATACAGCCAGACACGCCCCAGCACCGCGCGAAACGGCAGCGGCTTGCCTTTGTTCGCCTTCACCGACGGACGTGGAAGCGCTAACAGTATCGCGAACAGCGCCACGCCCATCACCGTTAGCGCCAGTCCCTGTAACCCGCCCCAGGCATAACACAGCACGCCCAGCGGCGCGCCCATCGCCATTGCGCCGTAGGTGACGATACCGTTCCAGGAGATGACCCGACCAATATGCAACGACCCGACGACGCCGACGCCCCACAGTGTCGAACCGGTGCCGGCAAAACTTTGCCCAATCCCTAAAATCACGCGACCCAGCCCCAGTAGCAACAAACTGATCATCGGCCAGGCGCTGGCGATATCCGCCAGCAGGTAGCCGAGTCCGCTTAAAAAACAGCCGCATAAGCCAAAGACAACGATTTTTTTCGGCCCTAATACATCCGCATACCGCCCGGCATGGGGACGGCTTAACAGAGTGGCGAAGTATTGCAGGCTGATAATAAGCCCCGCCCAGAACGCGCTGAATCCCATCGCATCATGCACATAGCCGGGCAAGACGGCGAGCGGCAGGCCGATGGTCAGGTAGCTGGCAAAGTTAAACATCACAATGGAGACAATACGCAGATTGAGGCGCAATCCGTTTAGCGCCGGTTCAGCGACGGGTTCGGGCATGAGTATCACCGCATTTTTACAACATGTTTTCTTTTCTATCATGGCGCGCGGTGAAAATCAGTAGTGAGATTCAGATTATCGGTATCAGGGCAGCCGCTACACTTAGAAAAAAACACAACAAGGAAAACTTCATGGCAACCGCTCAACCCGACAAAACGGGTATGCATATTCTGCTGAAACTGGCCTCCCTGGTTATTATTCTCGCCGGGATTCATGCCGCGGCGGATATTATTGTACAACTCTTGCTGGCGCTCTTTTTCGCCATCGTTCTTAACCCATTAGTGACCTGGTTTATTCGTCGGGGCGTGAAGCGACCACTGGCGATTACTATCGTGGTGGTCGTCATGCTGATCGTGCTTACCGCGCTGGTGGGTGTACTTGCCGCATCGCTTAATGAATTTATCGCTATGCTGCCTAAATACAGCAAGGAGCTGACGCGTAAAGTCTTACACCTTCAGGAGTTAATGCCCTTCCTGAATTTACATATGTCGCCGGAACGTATGCTCCGCGGGATGGACTCCGATAAAATCATGCTCTTCACCACAACATTAATGACCGGCGTATCGGGCGCGATGGCAAGCATTGTGCTGCTGGTGATGACCGTGGTTTTTATGCTGTTTGAGGTGCGTCACGTGCCTTATAAATTACGTTTCGCGCTAAACAATCCACAAATCCATATTGCCGGCCTGCACCGCGCCCTGAAAGGCGTCTCGCATTATCTGGCGCTGAAAACGCTGCTCAGTTTATGGACGGGCGCGATTATCTGGCTGGGACTGGCGTTAATGGGTATTCAGTTTGCGCTAATGTGGGGCGTACTGGCCTTTTTGCTCAATTACGTTCCTAATATCGGCTCGGTGATTTCCGCCGTTCCCCCCATGATTCAGGCGCTGTTATTTAACGGTTTTTACGAGTGCGTACTGGTCGGCGCGCTCTTTTTGGTGGTCCATATGGTGATTGGCAACATTATGGAGCCACGCATGATGGGCCATCGTCTGGGAATGTCCACGCTGGTGGTATTTCTTTCGTTATTGGTCTGGGGATGGCTATTAGGCCCGGTCGGGATGCTCTTGTCCGTTCCTTTGACCAGCGTCTGCAAAATCTGGATGGAAACCACTAAAGGCGGCAGCAAACTGGCGATCTTACTGGGGCCAGGCCGACCGAAAAGCCGTTTACCGGGATGAGGCGACAGATGCTACAATCTCCTCTTCTTCATAGGCAACGTTGGTCCTGATATGTACCAGATCGTTCTGGGAAAAGTGTCAACATTAAGCGCAGGTCAATTGCCCGACGCGTTAATCGCTCAGGCGCCGCAGGGCGTTCGCCGGGCAAGCTGGCTGGCCGGGCGCGTGCTGCTTTCCCGTGCGCTCTCGCCGCTACCGGAGATGGTGTATGGCGAACAGGGTAAACCGGCTTTTTCCGCCGGAACGCCGCTGTGGTTTAACCTCAGCCATAGCGGCGACACTATTGCTCTGTTGCTTAGCGACGAAGGTGAAGTCGGCTGCGATATTGAAGTGATCCGCCCGCGCGATAACTGGCGTTCGCTGGCAAATGCGGTATTCAGCCTCGGCGAACATGCTGAAATGGAAGCGGAACGTCCGGAGCGACAACTGGCGGCCTTCTGGCGTATCTGGACGCGTAAAGAAGCCATCGTAAAACAACGCGGCGGCAGCGCCTGGCAAATCGTCAGCGTGGACAGCACGTTGCCCTCTGCCTTGTCGGTCAGCCAGTGTCAGCTCGATACGCTCAGTCTGGCAGTCTGTACCCCCACACCGTTTACGCTGACGCCGCAGACGATAACAAAAGCGTTATGACACATTAATTTTCCCTCTGGCGGCGGACGTGTGTTACAAAATGCGGAGCTTCCCATGCGCCGACGCGCCATACCAAAAGGTTTAAGTCAGATGCAACGTGTCACCATCACCCTCGATGACGATTTACTGGAAACGCTGGACAGCCTGAGCCAGCGACGCGGCTATAACAATCGCTCCGAAGCGATCCGTGATATTCTGCGCGGCGCTCTGGCGCAGGAGGCCACCCAGGAACACGGTACACAGGGTTTCGCGGTACTTTCATATGTTTATGAACATGAGAAACGGGATTTAGCCAGCCGCATCGTCTCCACCCAGCATCATCATCATGATTTATCCGTCGCCACGCTGCACGTCCATATCAACCACGATGACTGTCTGGAGATCGCCGTTCTGAAGGGCGATATGGGCGACGTACAGCATTTTGCCGATGATGTTATCGCCCAGCGCGGCGTGCGCCACGGCCACTTGCAGTGTTTGCCGAAAGAAGACTAACGCCGGGGGCGCTTCGCTTGCCCGGCCTACGCTCGCACGTCTGTCGTTTGTAGGCCGGATGAGGCGCAGCCGCCATCCGGCAATAATGTTTACGCCATCGTGCCAATCGTTTTTCTGAAGCGTAACAGCGCTATCAGGAAGAACACGCCGCCTATCGCCAGCAGGGTCAGGAACTGCGGCCAGACGATACTCAAACCTGCGCCGCGATAAAGAATAGCCTGGGCAAGACTGACAAAATGCGTCGTCGGCATGGTCAGCATAATATCCTGCACCGCCTGCGGCATACTTTCACGCGGCGTGGAACCGCCGGAAAGCATTTGTAGCGGCAACAGCACCAGAATCATTAATAACCCCAGCTGCGGCATCGAACGGGCGATGGTGCCCATAAAAATCCCAATTGAAGTGGTGGCGAACAGACTCAGCGCTACGCCCAACATAAACAATGGGATCGATCCTTCAATCGGTACGCCAAGTACGCCTTTCACCATCAGCATCAAAGACAAACCGGAAACCACCAGCACGACCAGCCCCATCGACCACACTTTTGCCATCATGATCTCAAAGGGCGTGACCGGCATCACTAACAGATGCTCTACCGTACCGTGTTCTCGCTCGCGGATCAGCGCCGATCCGGTCAGCACTATCGCCAGCATGGTAATGTTGTTGATAATCGCCATCACGCCGCCAAACCACGCCGGGTCCAGATTCGGGTTAAAGCGCATCCGAATTTCCAGCGATACCGGCTGAACGCTATCTCCCCGCGCGCGCGCCACAAAGCTGTTGACCTCGCCGCTAATAATATTCTGGATATAACTGTTGCCGGTAAACGCCTGGCTCATGCGCGTCGCATCGACGTTAACCTGGATATCAGGCTGACGTCCGGCCAGCACATCACGCTGGAAATTCGGCGGAATATTGACCGCAAAGGTATAGCGTCCGGCATCCAGTCCGGCATCCATTTCCGTTGCCGTAATCATCTCCGGCGGCAGAAACCACGGGCGGTAAAAACTATTCACAATACGGTTAGACAACTGCGACTGATCCATATCGGCGATGGCGATAGGGGCAAGATGCAACGAACCGGGCAGGACGGTAGCGGAGGAGTAAACCGAAATCGTAAAGGCGAAGACGATCAGCGCCAGCATCGCTTTGTCGCCCAGCAGACTGCGCAGTTCTTTAACGCCGAGGTTATAAATATTACGTAATCCGCGCATTACCCCTCCTGTTTTTTCAGCAGCAGAATGCTCAGACCCATCACCACCGGGACGGCAATCAGTAACGGCATAAATAACGGCCAGAGATCGGACAGATCCAACGCTTTGGAAAACGTCCCGCGCGCGATCGTCAGAAAATGGCTGGTCGGGTAGATCTCGCCGATCCATCTTCCCGGTCCTTCCAGCGAAGCCACCGGATCGATCATGCCGGAAAATTGTGTTGCCGGAATGAGGGTAATAATCGATGTCCCAAAAATAGCGGCGATTTGGCTCTTCATAAACGTGGAGATCAGCAGCCCCAGACCGGTGGCGATGATGACGTAAAGTAGCGCCGCGAGGGTAAGCGTGAGAAAGCTGCCTTTCAGCGGCACGCCGAACACAAAGACCGACAGCGCGCACAGTAGCAAGAAGTTCAGCATACCCAGCGCGATATACGGCAGTTGTTTACCCAGCAAAAATTCGCTGCGCGTCGTCGGCGTTACGTACAGATTAATTATCGACCCCAGCTCTTTCTCCCGCACCACGCTCAGGGCGCTAAGCATTGACGGGATCATCATGAGCAGCAGCGGAATGACCGCCGGAACGATAGCGGGCAGACTTTTCACATCCGGGTTATAGCGATAGCGCGTTTCAATGTTGAGCAGCCCGGTCTGTTTAACCGGGTTCGGCTGACGACTTGCCGCCTCCTGCAGCCAGCTTTGGTGCATCGCCTGAACGTACCCCTTCACCGTCTCGGCGCGGCTGGGCATGGCGCCATCCACCCAGACGCCAATCTGCGCTGGCGTACCGCGAGCAATATCGCGGCCAAAATTAGGCGGGATCTCAATGGCAACCGCCAACTCTCCCGAACGCATCCGCCGGTCAAGCTCGTCATAGCTGGCGAGCGGCGGCTGTTCGATAAAATAGCGCGATCCCGCCAGATTGAGCGACCATGCCTGGCTGCTGACGGTTTGATCGCGATCGAGTACGGCAAAACGCAGGTTCTCCACGTCCATACTGATGCCATAGCCCATAATCAGCATCAGAATTACCGTTCCCAGCAGCGCCAGCGTCGAGCGTACCGGATCGCGGCGTAGCTCCAGCGCTTCGCGGCGACTGTAGC
Source organism: Salmonella sp. SG203 (assembly GCF_013350575.1). Taxonomy (NCBI): domain Bacteria; kingdom Pseudomonadati; phylum Pseudomonadota; class Gammaproteobacteria; order Enterobacterales; family Enterobacteriaceae; genus Salmonella; species Salmonella sp. SG203. The sequence goes on along the minus strand of NZ_SNMT01000007.1, from coordinate 75,651 downwards.
TGAACAAACGCCGGAAGCTCAATCCCTGCCGCGACGGTTTACCTGACGCGGCGGGCGTCTGGGATGGCGGTATTGGGGTTTCAGGCGCCGCTCCCGCAGCTTCCTGTAGCCAGGAAATAAACGCCGCCTCCAGATTGGCCGCGCCCCGCTGTTGCACCAATTCCTGCGGCGTACCGCTGGCAAGCACTTTACCGGCGTGCATCAATGACATTCGGTCGCAACGTTCCGCTTCGTTCATAAAATGGGTCGAGATAAAAATCGTCACCTTATCCTGACGCGAAAGATCGACCATAAGCTGCCAGAACATATCCCTGGCGACCGGATCAACGCCGGACGTTGGCTCATCAAGAATCAGCATTTCCGGGCGATGGATCACCGCTACCGCCAGCGATAAACGCTGGCGGATACCGAGCGGCAACGAAGCGGGGAGCGTATCTTCCACCTCCGTTAGCATAAAGCGTTCGATCATCTGCGCGACGCGCGCCGGGATCTCCGCTGGCGGAATATGAAACAGGCGGGCATGAAGTTCCAGATTCTGCCGCACGGTGAGTTCGTTATAGAGCGAAAAAGCCTGCGACATATACCCGACCCGGCGACGGGTGTCGATGTCGTTCGGGTCTACCGGCTGGCCAAATAGCCAGGCCTGGCCTTCGCTGGCGGGAAGCAGACCGGTCAGCATTTTCATGGTGGTCGATTTGCCGCAACCGTTTGAACCGAGGAAGCCAAAAATCTCGCCGCGCGGAATACGGAAATTAACATGGTCAACCGCGACGAACTTACCGAAACGCATGGTCAGATCTTTCGCCTCAATGGCAATCTCTTCCTGCTCAGCGTGATACGGCGGGATCACCACTGGCTTATGCGCCTGGCGCTGCGCTTCTGGCAACAGGGCGATAAACGCCTGTTCCAGCGTCGCGCTATGGGTTTCTGCCCGCAGTTGCTGCGCGCTGCCGGTTGCCAGTATCTCGCCCGCATTCATCGCCACCAGCCAGTCAAAACGCTCCGCCTCTTCCATATAGGCCGTTGCGACCAACACGCTCATATTGGTCTGCCGTTGGCGGATACTGTCGATTAAGTCCCAGAACTGAGCGCGGGAGAGCGGGTCCACGCCAGTGGTAGGCTCATCAAGAATCAGCAATTCCGGGTCATGAATCAGCGCACAGCACAGCCCCAGCTTTTGTTTCATCCCACCGGACAGCTTCCCGGCAGGACGGTCACGAAACGGCGCCAGGCCGGTGCTGTTCAGCAGCTCGGTAATACGCGCTTCGCGTTCAGCTTTGTCATGACCAAAGAGACGAGCGAAAAAATCGACGTTCTCATAAACCGATAGCGTGTGATAAAGGTTTTTCCCCAGCCCCTGCGGCATCCAGGCGATGCGCGGACAGACGTCGCGGCGATGTTTCGCATCGCGCATATCGCCGCCCAGGACGATAACGTTCCCTTGCTCAATCACCCGAGCGCCAGAAATCAGCGACAGCAGGCTCGACTTACCCACCCCGTCCGGACCAATCAGCCCGACCATACTACGGGCGGGAATGTCCAGCGTGATATTGTTCAGCGCGACCGTTTTTCCGTAATGCTGGCTCACCCCCTCAAGCTGCGCCACGGGAGGAACAGGCACCAGCGTCAGCGACGTCATTGCGACAGCCTCACGTTCAGATCGTCAGGCCAGGGCACGCGCTCATCCAGACGAACCCAGGCCATTCCCGGCAAACCGGTTTTGACATATTCCAGATGCTGTCGCAACAGCTCTGGCGGAATACGCGCTTTGACGCGGAACATCAGCTTCAGCCGTTCATCGTGGGTTTCCACGGTTTTGGGTGTGAACTGCGCCACGCTGGCGACAAAACTGATCGTCGCCGGAATACGCAGATCCGGCGCGGCGTCCAGCACCAGTCGCGCTTCGCCGCCGATCTTCAACAACCCCGCCTGTTCGGTTGGCAGGAAAAATGTCATATAAACGTCGCTGAGATCGACCATGTTCAACACCCGGCCGCCAGCCGATAACACTTCGCCCGGCTCCGCAACGCGGTACTGCACGCGTCCATCGCGCGGCGCTTTTAATTCGCTGTCGTCGATGTCGGCGACAATACGCCGCTCGGTCGCCTGCGCCGCTTCCACGCGCGTTTGCGCCTGGATAATACTAGTACGCGCCGCCTCAATCGCCGCTTTTGCCGCAGATACCTGCGCTTTGGCGGTCTCCAGGGCGGCGCGCGCGCTTTCCGCCGCCGCGCGATCGTCATCTAACTGTTGTACAGATACCGCGCCACGCTGCGACAGCGAACGGGAACGCACGTGACGTTTAGAGACGGAGTCCAGCTCAGCTTCCCGCTGTTTGACGACCGACTGCGCGGCGCGCATTTCACTCTGGCGTTGCTCCAGCAAGGCACGGGCGGCGGCAACCGCGCTTTCGGCTTCTTTGATTTGCGCGATCGCCTCCAGCCGCTGCTCCTGCAATACGCGGGTATCCATTTTCGCCAGCACCTCGCCCTGACGAACGAACTGCCCTTCCGAAACGAGGATGGTATCAATACGCCCGGCAATCTTAGTGGCAATATCCACTTCGGTGGCTTCAATTCTGCCGTTGCTGGCGGCAAATCCCTCCGGTATTCCCGCAGGGCGCAGCATCCACCAGGCTATCGCGGCCACCGCCACAAGAATCCCCGCTCCCCACCACACCAGATGACGCTTCATTTTGTCCATAATCGACCCGCCGTAATCCCTGTTGTCTAACCATGCGTGTCACAAAGTCCGCCGGGCGTGCGCTCAGCGGGGGTTTCCATTCGGGATAAGAATGAAAAAAGAAAAGGGGCCAGACGACGAACAGACGCCGATGAAGCGCTCGCCGTCAAAGGGAGTGAATGATGTAGGTACCCGGAAAAGAGGGAGTAATGTTGTCATCATCAGCGTTCCTGGCCGTAAATGAAACACGCATACTCATAACTGCTATAAATCGATACTAACACCTCTGTCCGGGATGTCTATTCGCTTATTGTTTGTAATGGTGCTTAACGTTTTGCCGCCAAATCCTGCGCGCAGGCCCAGGCGCTCGACCACGCCCACTGGAAGTTATAGCCGCCCAACCAGCCGGTGACGTCCATCACTTCGCCGATAAAATAGAGACCCGGCACGCGGCGCGCTTCCATAGTCCGCGATGATAGTTCGTTTGTATCCACGCCGCCCAGCGTCACTTCCGCTGTCCGATAGCCTTCGGTGCCGTTAGGCTGCACTTGCCAGGCAGTCAGCGTGTCAACCAACGTCTGCTGGTCACGAACGTTCAACTGCCTGAGCGATACATCCGGGATCTGCCCCAACTGTTGTAAACACTCCACCAGCCGTTTCGGCAGATGCATCGCCAGCGTGTTCTTCAGACTCTGGTTCGGATGCGCGTTACGCTGTTCATTGAGAACGTCTTCCAGCGAGAGATCCGGCAATAAGTTAATGCTCACTAACTCTCCCGGTTGCCAGTAGCTGGAAATCTGTAAAACAGCGGGGCCGGACAGCCCACGATGGGTAAAAAGTAGGTTTTCCCGAAATACCGTGCCATTGCGGGCGGTAATTACGCAGGGCACAGAGACGCCAGACAGCGTCTGGAGCTGTTCTAACAGCGGCTTATGCAGCGTAAAGGGCACCAGCCCGGCGCGCGTCGGCACCACCTTGAGACCAAACTGTTCGGCGATTTTATAGCCAAACGGCGATGCGCCAAGCCCCGGCATCGACAGGCCGCCGCTGGCAATCACTAGCTTTTGCGTAGTCACCGTCTCACCGTTCAACGCCAGTACGAAACCCGACTCATCACGCTCGACGCTCAGTACCTCGCTACGCAGGCGCATCGTTACGCCGCCTTTGTCGCACTCGGCAACCAGCATATCGACAATGCGTTGGGCGGAATCATCGCAAAAAAGCTGTCCCAGCGTTTTCTCATGCCAGGCTATCCCATACCTGCCGACCAGATCGATAAAGTCCCACTGGGTATAGCGGGCTAATGCTGATTTGCAAAAATGGGGGTTCTGGCTCAAATACGCAGCAGGCTCAACATAAAGATTAGTAAAGTTGCAGCGTCCACCACCGGACATGAGGATTTTACGTCCTGGCTTCTTGCCATTATCGATGAGCAGCACGCGGCTACCCGCCTGTCCTGCCTGCGCGGCGCAAAACATGCCCGCTGCGCCAGCGCCTATAATAACGGCATCAAACCTTTCCACGTCGCCTTCCTCTCTCAAATTCGGGCGGGAATTGTAAAGTTTCCTCAGTGGTCGCACCAGCGCGAAAAGCGCCTGAAAATGGTATTTATCTGAAATATATAAGATAATTCTTTAGTGATATCAAACAAAGCACGAAGTACATCAAAAAAAGTCTATATTTCACTTTGCCCGCGCCGCCAAAGTCACTGATAATGCGCCGCGTTCATGTCCTCAAAATGGCGTAACGTCCTATGCTACATTTGTTTGCTGGCCTGGATTTACATACCGGGCTTTTATTATTGCTTGCTCTGGCTTTTGTGCTGTTCTACGAAGCGATTAACGGCTTCCATGACACAGCCAATGCAGTCGCAACCGTGATTTACACCCGTGCGATGCGTTCGCAGCTGGCGGTTGTCATGGCGGCGGTGTTTAACTTTTTTGGCGTTTTGCTGGGGGGTCTCAGCGTGGCGTATGCCATTGTGCATATGCTACCAACGGATCTCCTGCTCAACATGGGTTCCGCGCACGGCCTCGCTATGGTCTTTTCCATGTTGCTGGCGGCGATTATCTGGAACCTCGGCACCTGGTATTTCGGGTTGCCGGCGTCCAGTTCCCACACGCTGATTGGCGCCATTATCGGCATCGGTTTAACCAATGCGATGATGACCGGCACGTCAGTGGTGGATGCGCTTAACATCCCGAAAGTTATCAATATTTTCGGTTCACTCATTATCTCCCCTATTGTCGGTCTGGTATTCGCCGGCGGTCTGATTTTCTTGCTGCGCCGCTACTGGAGCGGTACTAAGAAACGCGCCCGTATCCACCTGACGCCAGCCGAACGTGAAAAGAAAGACGGCAAGAAAAAGCCGCCGTTCTGGACGCGTATCGCGCTGATCCTCTCAGCTATCGGCGTGGCGTTTTCGCATGGCGCGAACGATGGTCAGAAAGGCATTGGCCTGGTCATGCTGGTGCTGATTGGCGTCGCGCCTGCGGGTTTCGTGGTCAATATGAATGCCTCCAGCTACGAAATCACCCGTACGCGCGATGCTATCAACAATGTCGAAACGTACTTTGAGCAGCGTCCTGACCTGCTGAAAGCCGTCACCGGCGTTGACCAACTGATTCCGTCTCCGGAACCGGGCGCGACTGAACCGACTGAATTCCACTGCCATCCGGCTAACACCATTAACGCGCTTAACCGTGCGAAAGGGATGCTGGCAAACGTGGAAAGCTACGACAAGTTAAGCGTTGAACAGCGTAGCCAGTTGCGTCGCATTATGCTGTGCATTTCCGACACGACCGACAAAGTCGTGAAATTGCCTGGCGTAAGCAGCGATGACCAGCGCCTGCTGAAAAAGCTGAAGACCGATATGTTAAGCACCATTGAGTATGCGCCGGTGTGGATCATTATGGCAGTGGCGTTGGCGCTGGGTATTGGTACGATGATCGGCTGGCGTCGCGTGGCGACCACTATCGGCGAGAAAATTGGTAAAAAAGGCATGACGTATGCGCAGGGAATGTCGGCGCAGATGACGGCGGCAGTCTCTATCGGTCTTGCCAGCTACACCGGTATGCCAGTTTCTACCACTCACGTACTCTCCTCTTCAGTGGCGGGAACCATGGTCGTTGATGGCGGCGGGTTGCAGCGTAAAACCGTGACCAGCATTCTGATGGCCTGGGTATTTACGTTACCGGCGGCGATTATTCTTTCCGGCGTGCTGTACTGGCTTTCCCTGAAGATTATTTAAGCCAAATGGGCCGGATAGCGCTGTCGCTAATCCGGTCTGTCAGGATGAAACGACACAGGCCTGATAGGCCGCTGCAAGCGGCGTCATCCGGGAGGCTTATCTAACACAAGCGGGTCAGGAAACTGGCCCGCTTTTTTTATTCAGTGCCAAATCATGAGCGCAATCAAGCTCACCACCACCAAACCGCATAACGCGCTGGTCAGCAGAAACTGGCGGCGCACGCGTTCACAACGGCGAATAAATTCTTCATCATGATGATCGCGATAGCGCTGAGCGTAGATATACCATACCAGGCGCACCTGTTTGTTGGGCTGACCATGCGTGGTAAAGAAGCCGCCGCCATCGACATATTGATAGAGCAAAGGATCGCAACCACGAAGTACCACTAACAGTGCGCGTAGCGATGAGAAATAGCGCGCCATATTAACAATGCAAACGACACATAAAGCCCAGAATAGTGAGACGGTGCTTATCATATCTCCTCCCCGGCGACCCGCCCACGGAGTTCCTCTCCGGGACTACCGCTCCCCGATACCCTGCCAGACAATCAGTGAAAGAGTACTACGAAAGCCGTCCATATTAGCGCTCCGCATTCGAACGGCTCTTATACACATTGTAGGAGATCAGTTAATTTTTTTACCAGAAGGTTAATCACTATCAATGCAATTCCCTGAAAATTTTGTTTAACTAGCTGGCAAGCAAGGCAGATTGACGGATTATCCTGGTCGCTATAATGTAAGGATAGTTATGGTAAACGGCTGAGCTAGCCCCGCGCATAGAGTTCGCAGGACGCGGGTGACGCGGCGGCATAAGAAACGCCAGTAGCTCAATGGTCATCGACAACTTATGGAAGGAGTAACACTATGGCTTATAAACACATTCTTATCGCAGTTGATCTCTCCCCGGAAAGTAAAGTTCTGGTTGAAAAAGCGGTCTCTATGGCGCGCCCCTACAACGCGAAAATCTCCCTCATCCACGTTGATGTGAACTATTCTGACCTGTACACCGGTCTGATTGACGTCAATCTGGGCGATATGCAGAAACGTATCTCCGAAGAAACCCACCACGCGCTGACCGAGCTGTCTACCAACGCTGGCTACCCTATCACTGAAACCCTGAGCGGTAGCGGCGATTTGGGCCAGGTGCTGGTTGACGCCATCAAGAAATACGATATGGATCTGGTCGTTTGCGGTCATCACCAGGACTTCTGGAGCAAACTGATGTCTTCTGCGCGCCAGCTGATCAACACCGTTCACGTTGACATGCTGATTGTGCCGCTGCGCGACGAAGAAGAGTAATACTTGCCGTGCCGGCTGGCGGCTAAGACCGCATCTGGTCTATAGTCAATCAGGTTGGCCTGAACCATCAGGCAAATTCCGGCTATCAACAACAACGCCCGCTTATGTGGGCGTTTTGTTTATCCCCCCTTCTTCGCAGTACTCAGTACATCATTCCATCACACCAAACATAATTAGTGTGATCCACTAATTAGTTTGCGTATCATTTGTATAATAACCTATTGATCAGGCTAATAACCGCAGTCTATATCAGGGTAAGTCTTTTCGGCGCGTTTTGATATACGCGCTCATACGTTTCGGGATGGCATTAAAAGGCGAAGGAATATGAATACAACTGCACCTACGGGCTTGCTGCAGCAACCTCGTCCATTCTTCATGATCTTTTTTGTAGAATTATGGGAACGATTTGGCTATTACGGCGTCCAGGGCATCCTGGCGGTCTTTTTCGTTAAACAATTGGGTTTTTCTCAGGAACAGGCCTTTATTACCTTTGGCGCTTTTGCGGCGCTGGTTTATGGCCTGATCTCCATCGGCGGCTATGTTGGCGACCATCTGTTAGGGACTAAACGCACCCTGGTCCTGGGCGCGATTGTGCTGGCGATTGGCTATTTTATGACCGGCATGTCGCTATTAAATCCCGATCTGATTTTTATCGCACTGGGTACGATTGCCGTGGGCAACGGGTTATTTAAAGCCAATCCCGCCAGCCTGCTCTCTAAATGCTATCAGCCTAAAGATCCCCGGCTGGATGGCGCTTTCACCCTGTTTTATATGTCGATTAACATCGGTTCTTTGTTATCGCTATCGCTGGCGCCGGTGATTGCCGATAAATTTGGCTATGCGGTGACCTATAATCTGTGCGGCGCTGGTTTAATTGTTGCGCTTCTGGTGTACTTCGCCTGCCGTGGCATGGTGAAAAATATCGGTTCTGAACCGGATCATAAACCGCTACGTTTTCGCAATTTGCTGCTGGTACTACTCGGCACCGTCGTCATGATTTTCCTCTGCGCCTGGCTGATGCACAACGTTAAGATTGCCAATCTGGTGCTCATCGTCCTTTCTATCGTCGTCACTATTTTCTTCTTTCGCGAAGCGTTTCGTCTGGATAAAACCGGCCGCAATAAAATGTTCGTGGCGTTTATTCTGATGATTGAAGCCGTGCTGTTTTACATTCTGTATGCGCAGATGCCTACCTCGCTGAACTTCTTTGCGATTAATAACGTGCATCATGAAATTCTTGGATTCGCCATTAACCCGGTGAGTTTTCAGGCGCTGAACCCATTCTGGGTGGTCGTCGCCAGTCCGGTACTGGCAGCGATTTACACCCGACTGGGTAGCAAAGGCAAAGATCTGACTATGCCGATGAAGTTTACGCTCGGTATGTTCCTCTGCGCGCTGGGTTTTCTGACCGCCGCCGCCGCCGGGATGTGGTTTGCCGATGCGCAAGGATTGACGTCGCCGTGGTTTATCGTGCTGGTGTATCTGTTCCAGAGTCTGGGCGAGTTGCTGATTAGCGCGCTGGGGCTGGCAATGGTCGCCGCTCTGGTGCCGCAGCATCTGATGGGCTTTATTCTGGGAATGTGGTTCCTGACCCAGGCCGCCGCCTTCCTGCTCGGCGGTTATGTGGCGACCTTCACTGCCGTACCGGAAAACATCACCGATCCGTTACAGACGCTGCCCATTTATACCGGCGTCTTTAGCAAAATTGGTCTGGTAACGCTGGCGGTCACCGTGGTGATGGCCATTATGGTGCCGTGGTTAAACCGAATGATTAATACGCCAGGTACCGAACAGTAATACTCAGTGCCGGATGCGGCTTACGCCTTATCCGGCCTACAAATAATTGAGAATCGTAGGCCCGATAAGCGCAACGTCATCGGGCAATCCGTTACTCCGTCAGAGGGGTTCCGGCATAAATATCAAACCTATGCCCTTTGGTGACGATGGCGTTGGGCGTCGCGACATCCGCCAGCGGCGGCGCATAATCGGGACGTTTGACCACCACGCGTTTGGTCGCCAACTGACGCGCCGGTTCCAGCAGTCCGTCGGCGTCTAAATCCGGCCCCACCAACGACTGAAACACCCGCATCTCTTTCTTCACCAGCGCGCTTTTCTGCCGGTGAGGAAACATCGGATCGAGGTAGACCACCTGCGGGCGCGGCGTGATATCGGTCAACGCCGTCAGGCTGGAAACATGAATCAGCTGCAAACGCTCCTGAAGCCAGCCGCCAATGTCCGCATCGGCATAGCCGCGCGTCAGACCGTCGTCGAGCAGCGCGGCAACCACCGGATTACGCTCCAGCATCCGCACGCGGCAGCCGACTGACGCCAGCACAAACGCATCGCGCCCCAGTCCGGCAGTGGCATCAACCACATCCGGCAGGTAATCGCCTTTGATACCGACGGCTTTCGCCACCGCTTCGCCGCGCCCGCCGCCGAACTTGCGCCGGTGCGCCATCGCCCCGCCGACAAAATCGACAAAAATGCCGCCGAGTTTCGGTTCGTCGCGCTTGCGCAGCTCCAGATGTTGCGGCGTCAATACCAGCGCCATCGGGTTGTCTTCGTCATGCTCCAGTCCCCAGCGGGCAGCCAGAGCAGATAAGGCGCCGTCAGTGGCGCCCGTTTCATCCATTAAGCAGATTTGCACGTAAAATCAGCCTTTAATCCCGTAATGCTCCAGCATCGCGTCCAGCTGTGGTTCACGGCCACGGAAGCGTTTAAAGAGTTCCATCGGCTCTTCAGAACCACCGCGAGTCAGGATGTTATCAAGGAACGACTGACCGGTCTCACGGTTGAAAATGCCTTCCTCCTCAAAGCGGGAATAAGCGTCCGCCGCCAGTACGTCGGCCCACAGATAGCTGTAGTAGCCTGCCGCATAGCCGCCAGCAAAGATATGGCTGAACGCATGTGGGAAACGGCCCCATGTCGGTGACGGCACCACGGCGACCTGTTTTTTAATTTCAAAGAGCGTCTCAAGAATTTTCGCTCCTTGCTGCGGGTTAAATTCCGCATGCAGACGGAAATCAAACAGACCGAACTCCAGCTGACGCAGAATAAACAGCGCCGCCTGATAGTTTTTCGCCGCCAGCATTTTATCCAGCAGTTCCTTCGGCAGCGGCTCGCCGGTTTCATAGTGGCCGGAGATAAACGCCAGCGCTTCCGGCTCCCAGCACCAGTTTTCCATAAACTGGCTCGGCAGTTCGACCGCATCCCACGGCACCCCGCTGATACCGGAGACCCCGGCGGTCTCAATGCGGGTCAACATATGATGCAAGCCATGACCAAACTCGTGGAACAGGGTGATCACTTCGTCATGGGTAAACAGAGCGGGTTTACCGTTCACCGGACGGTTGAAATTACAGGTCAGATAAGCGACCGGCTTTTGCAATGTGCCGTCCGCCTTACGCATCTGGCCGACACAGTCGTCCATCCACGCCCCGCCGCGTTTGTGTTCACGCGCGTACAGGTCAAGGTAGAAGCTGCCGCGCAGCTCGTTATTTTCGTCATACAGTTCAAAGAAACGCACTTCCGGGTGCCAGACATCAACGTCAGTACGCTCTTTGGCGGTGATGCCGTAAATACGTTTCACCACTTCAAACAGGCCATTCACGGCTTTGTTTTCCGGGAAGTACGGACGTAGCTGCTCATCGCTGATGCTGTACAGGTGCTGTTTTTGCTTTTCACTGTAGTACGCGATATCCCACGGTTGCAGTTCCTCAACGCCAAATTCGGCTTTGGCGAAGGCGCGCAGCTGGGCCAGCTCTTTTTCCCCCTGCGGACGGGCGCGTTTCGCCAGATCGGTTAAGAAATCGAGCACCTGCTGCGGATTTTCCGCCATTTTGGTGGCCAGCGATTCATGGGCATAATTTTCGAAGCCCAGCAGTTGCGCCAGTTCATGGCGCAGCGCAAGAATTTCTTCCATCACCGGGCTGTTATCCCACTTACCGGCGTTCGGCCCCTGGTCGGAGGCGCGAGTGGAATAGGCGCGATACATCTCTTCACGCAACGCCTGGTTGTCGCAGTAGGTCATCACTGGCAGATAGCTCGGGATATCCAGAGTCAGCAGGTAACCTTCCTGCTCTTTGGCTTCCGCCTGGGCTTTAGCGGCGGCGAGCGCGCTTTCCGGCATTCCCGCCAGCTCGGCTTCGTCGGTGATGAGCTTCGTCCAGCCCATGGTGGCATCGAGCACATTATTGCTGTACTGGTTGCCTAGCTCAGACAGGCGGGTGGCGATTTCGCCGTAACGCTGCTGTTTCTCTTTCGGCAGACCGATGCCGGACAGTTCAAAATCACGCAGCGCGTTATCAACCGCTTTCTTCTGCGCGGTATTCAGAGTGGCGTAATGATCGCCGTCGCGCAGGTCGCGGTACGCGTTGTACAGTCCTTCATGCTGGCCAACCCAGGTGCTGTATTCCGACAGCAGCGGTAACGTCTGTTCGTAGGCTTCACGCAGCTCCGGGCTATTTTTCACCGAGTTTAAGTGGCTAATTGGCGAGAAAATACGCCCCAGAACATCGTCGGCTTCCGCCAACGGCTGGCAGAGGTTTTCCCAGCTATACGGCGCGCCATGCGCCACAACGCCTTCTACCGCCGCCCGGCAATCGGCCAACGCTTTGGTGACCGCAGGCACCACATGCTCCGGTTTAATTGCAGAAAAAGGCGGCAGTGAAAAAGACGTTAGTAATGGATTGGTCATATGCGCAGTCCTGTAGAAGAAGGTGAGTGGAGCGCGCTTTTGGCGCTCTCGCGATGAGATCTAGAATGGGGGATAGTAAGGGGAATTTCAATGATGGACAGCGTACAGACGTGGGTATCGCTGCAATAAGCCGCCCCTTTAACATCATCCCGGCTTACGTTTTATAAGCCGGGTGACAACGTCAGCGCGTTTTTCTCGCCATCTCGTAAGCAGCGGACAGATCCAGACGCTGCCAGAACTGTTGATCCTCGGTCTCGCCCGACAACGGATATCCTGCCGGTAACGCCGTCTCTTCCATTAACGCCTGACGCTGCGCTGGCGACAGGTTCGGCAGCGCTGTCTGTAGCAGAACATCGGCGCCTTTTGGTATTTTCAACGGCTGATGCTCGCCTTTCTGTTGCGGCAGGTTATAAGTCATGGTGAAGCGGTAGAAAGTATGCATGGCCGGATCGCGGTACGGATCGTCTTTTCCAGTCGATGCCGCGCATTCGACAATCGTCGTACCGCACTCTTTCACCAGCGCCTCGCGCAGTTGAGCGCGAGCTTCGTTGAATAACGTACGGTAATACGGATCGTTAAGATAATGCGCGACATTACGCTGCGCGACCATCCGCGCGCCCATCACATCCAGCGGATAGTGTACGCCAAGGACCAGGCGAGAATAGCCATAACGCGCGCCACGAATCACCAGCGCATCAAAGCGTTCCGGGATCATTTCCGCCATTAACAGCGCATCCGTATAACCGGTATTCGTGTGTCCGCTGGGGAAAGCACCGCCACCCGCGGTATAAGGATGACCATCTTTTACCACCACATCATCCGGCGTCAGATGGATAGTATTACCCGGCACCTGGTAAGGACGCGGGTAATGAAAATATTTTTTCGCCGCGCCGGTGCTGACTTCCGAGGCTTTAATCAACGCCGCCGCTTTGCCCAACTCACCTTTATCATAAGCGGCGAGAAATGCCCGCCCCAGCCGCGGCCCCATTGCGTCGCTCAGGAAATAGAGATACTCCACGCTTTCCGCATCCGCCAGCGCCTGGTGACGGGTATTAACATCGGCATCGTGATTAATCGCCGTCACCGTCGCCAGATTGTCTTTCAATACTGCTTCCGGCAATGTATTGAAGGCGGAAAGTAGGGTAATCCCCATCTGTTGATTCTCAGTAGTATGAAAATCATAACCGCTAGCCTGTAACCAGGCATTATCCGCCTGGATGGAATTCTGTCGCATCTGAGCCAAGGCGTCGCGAGTCAACGCGGCGGTATCGCCTTGTAATGCCTTACGCAACTGTGTCAGCCATTGAGCCTCAAGGTCATTAAAGGCGACGCTCGCCGAGTCGGGCGTCACGCTTTTCGCTATCGACTCCGCCTGGGACAGGGGAATATCTTTCGCCAGTGCCGGCATCGCCAGCGCCAGAGATGACGCCAGTACAGTAATGTGTAGTTTCATTATGGTTCCTTTCATTAAAAATAACGCCAGGTCAAAACTACTACCTTGCCCACAGGCGATGCTGGCCTGCGCAGTTGACGGTTTGATGATACGAACACGTCTTGCAATACTTTCACAACGCGCGAAACAACATGGCGGTACTGGGGTAATCTCTACGGATCTGCGGTAAACTATCGGCTAACTTGTTTACTTCCCGGAATATCTGCATCCATGCTCAGTTATCGTCACAGCTTTCACGCTGGCAACCACGCCGACGTCCTTAAACACACCGTTCAGAGCCTGATCATCGAGTCGCTAAAAGAGAAAGAAAAACCGTTTCTCTATCTGGACACGCACGCGGGCGCGGGGCGTTATCAGTTGGGCAGCGAACATGCTGAACGTACCGGAGAGTATCTGGAAGGCATCGCCCGTATCTGGCAGCAGGACGATCTGCCCGCCGAACTGGAACCGTATATTAGCGTCGTAAAACATTTCAACCGCAGCGGGCAGTTACGCTACTACCCGGGCTCCCCGTTAATCGCCCGCCAGTTGCTGCGTGAGCAGGACAGTCTGCAACTCACGGAATTGCATCCCAGCGACTTCCCACTGTTGCGCGCGGAGTTTCAAAAAGACAACCGCGCCCGTGTGGAACGCGCTGACGGCTATCAGCAACTGAAAGCCAAATTACCGCCGGTTTCCCGCCGCGGTCTGATCCTCATTGACCCGCCTTATGAAATGAAAACCGACTACCAGGCGGTAGTCAGCGGCATCAGCGAGGGTTATAAACGTTTCGCCACCGGGACATACGCGCTATGGTATCCGGTGGTGCTCCGCCAGCAAATTAAGCGCATGATTCATGATCTGGAGGCCACCGGCATCCGTAAAATCCTGCAAATTGAGCTGGCGATCCGCCCGGACAGCGATCAGCGCGGGATGACGGCGTCCGGTATGATCGTGGTTAACCCGCCGTGGAAACTGGAGCAGCAGATGAACAACGTGCTACCGTGGCTGCACAGCAGGTTGGCGCCAAACGGTCACGGACACACTTCGGTAAGCTGGATCGTGCCGGAGTAATCACAGCCATCGGTGGAACCTTTCACCTTCAGGTATACAATCGCGAATATTTTGGCGGGTAGCGCAGAATCTATCCGTCCGACAACGAACATAAAGGAGCGGTCATGACCAAACACTATGATTACATCGCTATCGGCGGCGGCAGCGGCGGTATCGCCTCGATTAACCGCGCCGCTATGTACGGCCAGAAATGCGCGCTCATCGAAGCCAAAGAGCTGGGCGGTACCTGTGTTAACGTGGGCTGCGTGCCGAAGAAAGTGATGTGGCATGCCGCGCAGATTCGTGAAGCGATTCATCTGTATGGCCCGGACTACGGTTTTGACACCACGATTAATCAGTTCGACTGGAGCAAGCTGATTGCCAGCCGTACCGCGTATATTGACCGCATCCATACTTCATACGACAACGTGCTGGGCAAAAATAACGTGGATGTGATTAAAGGCTTTGCCCGCTTTGTCGATGCCAAAACCATTGAAGTGAACGGCGAAACCATCACCGCCGACCATATTTTGATCGCTACCGGCGGCCGTCCGAGCCATCCGAGCATTCCAGGCGTGGAATACGGCATTGATTCCGACGGTTTCTTTGCGCTATCTGCCTTGCCGGAGCGCGTCGCGGTGGTAGGCGCAGGTTATATCGCCGTTGAACTGGCTGGCGTTATCAACGCGCTGGGGGCGAAAACGCATCTGTTTGTCCGTAAACATGCGCCGCTGCGCAGTTTTGACCCGATGATTAGCGAAACGCTGGTTGAGGTGATGAACGCCGAAGGCCCGCAACTGCATACTCACGCCGTGCCGAAAGCGGTGGTGAAAAACGCCGACGGCAGTCTGACTTTGGAACTGGAAGATGGCCGCAGTGAAACCGTTGATTGCCTGATCTGGGCCATTGGTCGCGAACCGTCGACCGACAATATTAATCTGGCGGCGGCGGGCGTGAAAACCAATGAAAAAGGTTACATCATCGTTGATAAATGGCAGAACACGAACGTAGAAGGCATTTACGCCGTTGGCGATAACACCGGCGCAGTGGAGTTAACGCCAGTCGCCGTCGCCGCCGGTCGCCGTCTCTCCGAACGCCTGTTTAACAACAAGCCGGACGAGCATCTGGACTACAGCAACATCCCGACCGTGGTCTTTAGCCATCCGCCTATCGGCACCGTCGGGTTAAGCGAGCCGCAGGCGCGCGAGCAGTACGGCGACGAGCAGGTGAAAGTCTATAAATCATCGTTTACCGCTATGTATACCGCGGTGACGACGCACCGCCAGCCGTGCCGTATGAAGCTGGTCTGCGTCGGGCCGGAAGAAAAAATTGTGGGTATCCACGGTATCGGCTTCGGCATGGATGAAATGTTGCAGGGCTTCGCGGTAGCGCTGAAGATGGGCGCTACCAAGAAAGACTTCGATAATACCGTCGCCATTCACCCGACCGCATCGGAAGAGTTTGTGACCATGCGTTAATATCTTGTGCGCCCATCTTCAAGGGTGGGCGCACAAGCCTGCATGATTAATACGTACTGAAATAACTCTGGATCAGTTCCGGATTACGCGTCTGAGTTAATGCCGTCATCAGCAAGACTCGCGCCTTCGCCGGGTTGAGCGAGTCAGACACCAGCCCTGGCTGCCCTTTATCCAACGGTACTACGCCGTTTCCGGTGCGGGAAGCACGCACCACGATAATCCCGGTCTTCTCCGCTTTTTTAATCCCCGCGTCGCTGCGTACCGAGACCGAACCTGCGCCGGTTCCGGCATAAATAATACCGTCCGCGTGATGGGCGATCGCCGCATCATACATATATTCCGGGTCGTCCTGATAGCCGTAAATAATCACCACATTGGGTAATTTCTTGATATTACGTACGTCAAAAACAGATCGCAGGGTATGAATTTTTTCCACCCGCGTTTCGAACTGTGGCTTACCATTAACGATGACCCCCAGATAGCCCTCTTCCGGCGCTTTAAAGGTATCCAGAGTCGTGGCATTGGTTTTCGTTACAAAGCGCGCCGAACCAATACGATCGTTTAAAACGACCATTACACCGCGTCCCTTCGCATTCGGGTCAGCAGCCACCGTGACCGCTTCCAGCAGGTTCATTGCGCCATCGGCGCTGATTGCCGACGCGGGCCGCATTGCAGCGGTAAACACCACCGGTTTGTCGCTTTTCACGGTCAAATTAAGAAAGTAGGCGGTTTCATCGAGCGTGTCAGTGCCATGAGTAATAACCACACCGTCAACATCGTCCCGCGCCAATAACGCATTCACCTTCTGTGAAAGTTTCAGGATGATATCGCTGGTCATATTTTCGCTACCAATATTCGCCACCTGCTCGCCGTCAACGCGAGCGATATTATTCATTTCCGGCACGGCATTTATTAATGTTTGCACGCCAAGCTCACCGGATTTATATCCGGCGGTTTGCGTATTATTGGCTGCCGTCCCGGCGATAGTACCGCCTGTCGCGAGAATAACAATATGCGGTAGTGACGTTGTGCTAAATACACAGTGGCTGATGAGCAGCAACACGGTGGCCATGAAAACTCTAATTTTCATTTTCTTCCTCTGAATTAAAAATAATAAGTGGCGTGTGCTATAAAAACATGAATAACAATCAGGCCAGAACCATTTTTCCTATTAACAGCCCGACAATGACCGAGACAATCACGTTAACTAATCCCGGACGCATAAAACTATGGTTAAGCACATATTTGCCGATACGCGTCGTACCGGTGTCGTCAAACGCCAGCGCCGCCAGACACTGTCCCGCCACCGGAATAAAGAAATAGCCGTTAACGGCAGGCCAGGAACCGATTAATGCATAAGCGGGCAACCCTAACGCCAGCCCCAGCGGCAACAGAATTAACGTCGTTGCCGCCTGGCTGCTGACCATAGCGGACACGAAAAACATCATAATGGCGATAAGCCAGGTATGCTGTTGCAATAGAGTTTGCACTTCTGCCTTAATCAACGCGATATGACCATTCACGAACGTCTCACTCATCCAGGCCAGGCCGAAGGCGCAGACAATCGCCAGCGCGCCCGCCCGAAATACCGTACCGCTGATAATCTGATCGACCTGCGGCCGGCATAACAACACAATCAGGCAGGCAAAAGAGAGCATCGTAATCTGGATAGCGGCGGACATCGAAAGCGGTTGTAGCCCTTTCGCTGTCTCCACCATGGGCCGCAGCGCCGGAATCAGTCCTAACAGAACGATAACGATCGCGCTGGTCAGAAATAACGCCACCGACAATTTGGCGCGCGAAGTGACCACCGTATTTTTACTTTCTTTCTGCGCAGGCTTAATTAACCCTTCAGCAAGCCGACGTTGATATTCCGGATCGTCTTTTAACTCTTTTCCTTTATTAAACGTCGCTATTGCCCCCATCGCTACGCCGATCAACGTGGCGGGCACGCAAATCATCATTATGGTTGAAATAGAGACGCCCAACGGCGCCATTAAACCAATCATCGCCGCCATGGCGGCAGATATAGGGCTGGCGGTGATCGCCTGTTGCGATGCGATAACGGAAATAGATAAAGGACGTTCCGGTCGAATACCTGAATCCCGTGCGACCTCAGAAATAACCGGTAACAAGCTATAAACGACATGCCCCGTTCCTGACATAAAAGTGAAGATATAACAGATAAACGGCGCTAATAACGTAATGTAACGAGGGTGGCGACGCAGAATTTTTTCCGCCAGTTTGACCAGTAAATCCAGCCCGCCGGAGGCCTGTAAAGAAGCGGCCGCCAGGACAACAGAAAGAATAATCAGAATAACATCAATCGGTGGCGTAGAAGGCGTCAAGCCAAAAATAAAAACCATCACGCCGACGCCTAACCCGCCGACCATCCCTAAAAATACGCCGCCGATCCTGGCGCCTATCATCAGGGCCACAAGGATAAAACATAATTCCGTCCAAAACATACTTCCTCCTGGGTTATCTGGAGTGAGTGTCGCTTTACATTGAGGGACGTAACCTATTGTGCAAACGGTTTACCAAAACCAAATGCGCCGTAATGAGATAACACCTGCGCCGCCGATTTCCCGCCCTGCCGCATGGCGCGTAACACGCTTTCTTTATCGGGTTCCGCCATACCCGATTGCAAAATGGAAAGCAAAAAACCGGTTAAGAAGGCGTCGCCTGCGCCCAGCGTATCGACAGGTTCGATATAAGCAGGTTGCCACTCCAGATAATCCGCGCCGGAAAAATAATAAACTTTTTCATGCCCGCAGGTGGCAATAATATGCCGACAGCCATAACGATAAAGTTTATTGAGTTTTATTTTGATTTCATCTGGCGATAACCCGCTACAGGAGATAAATCCATAATCTACCCACGGGCATACCTTTTTAAAATAGTCGTCTGTACCGCGCCCGGAAAAATCAAAAGAGAGTAAGACGGTTTGTTGTTTAATTTTCTCCAGTTCCGATTCCAGGTGGCCGTTAATACTGGAATGGACTAAGGTAAATTGTGATATATAGCGAAGATCGTCGTCAGACAGACTAAAAGGATGTTCCCGCAATACGCCGTTTTTGTTGCTGGCGACAAATTGTCGATCACCATGCGAGAGACGGATACAGGCATACCCATTTTCGCCGGTATAATGGCGGCTGTGAGAGATGTCTATCTGTAGCTGGTGTAATACATCCTGTACGTGCTGCGCGGCGTCGTCATTGCCAAACGCCCCCATAAACGCGCTGGGGATGTCTGCTAATTTCGCATAGACAGCAAAATTTAATGCATTACCGCCGGGGTACATGATGCCGGAATGCAGGTATTTATCGACAACGTTGTCGCCAATACCCAATACGCTGATGCTCATCATTATTCCTTGTTTGTCTTTACAATAAAAAGCGTCCCTGCTTTTTTATCCATCCTGATGTAATTAATATTCCACTTTCCACATATAGCGGCGCGTCGTTAACGGATGCTGACGCGCCTCAGCTAACGCCCGATTGTAAACGGGATAAACGTTATTAAAGAGAGAGTGGTTAAAGTAATCAATAACCGTGGTTTTAATGGTCGATAGCCCCAGCTCTTTCGCATCGACAACTTCAATCCGGCGGCCATATTTTTTCAGGAAGTTTAACGCGCGTTCATCCACCGCCCGCGTATTGCCCTCGGAAAACTGGAAGAAGAAAGGCGTATTCGCATCGGTAATTTCAAACGGCCCGTGGAAAAACTCACCGCTATGAATACAGGCGGAATGTATCCATTGCATTTCCATAAAGATACAGATGCTCTGTAGGTAGGCTGCGCCATAGCCCGCGCCGCTGGCGACGGTGTAAATGACTTTATCGTCTTTATATTCCTGCGCGAACGCCTGCGCGCGTTCCGCAACCTGCTCGCAAGCGCGCCAGACGATACGGTTGATTTTGCTGACGCCATCCTGAAAATCGTCGTAGTGCGCATACCCTTCCGTCTGCTGGAGCAGTTCGACCGCACTCAGCAGGCCTTTCATCGTTTTCTCTCCGGCAATATCTTTACCGTCGCCAAACGTGTACGTTTCCACATAGTCGCAATGCGCCACCAACGGTGAATCCATTATCCAGGTTAAACCAATGACCGGCGCGCCGTGCTGACGGGCGATTTCAGCCGCTTTGATTGTCTCTGGCGTATTACCTTTGTGGGAGGCGACAACCACAACGGCATTTTCTCCCAGCGCTACCGGCGGGTTGTTAATAAATTCTCCGCTGTTATACAGACCGACAGTCAACGCTTTCGCTTCTTTTTCTAAAAATGCTTTCGCCGGATAGAACGCCGCATAAGAACCGCCGCACGCCACATAATAGACGTGTTTAACGCCTCCTTTCTCTGCCTGGCTGGTCACAATATTGCTAACTGTCTCTTTCATACCCATCATGCTTTCCTCTGGTTCCATCAATGATACAGGCGAGGATTCGCCATAAATGACTCATAATGTATTATTATTTTTATATGACATTTAAAGACATTTGATCAAGATGGAAACTAAAAAAAATCGGGATCCGCGATCTGGATCCCGATTCAGCCTGCTCTTCGTTAGCGTAATGCTGACATCATACGGTAAACCGTATTTTATCGCCGACAATCAACTGTTGCGAAACGCAGGAGAGTTCTCCTTTGTTATCAATCATTTCACTTTTTATCAGGATCAGCGGATAACCCTCGTTGACGCCAAGATAATGGGCGACTTCAAAGCTGGCATAAACCAGTTCGATCATCTTACGGGAGTGGGTAAACCATAAGTGGTGTTTCTCGCGTAAGCATTCATACAAAGAGTGATTATTAAGATCTTCGTCCAGCAAAAACGCAAAACGTGGGGGAAGATGTACGGTTTCCAGCGATACCGCCACATCGTCGGCATAGCGGATACGTTCAATGACGACCGCTTTTTCGCCATCGTTCATATTCAGTAACGCTTTTGTCTCATCGTCTACCGATTCAAAAACGGATTTGATGGTGCGTGACCCCGGGCGACGTCCCTGGGACTGGCATAACTCGCTGAAACTCATGATGCCGGTCATGCTGCGCTGAAATTTCTCACCAGAGACAAAGGTGCCTTTGCCGGAGACACGGGTCAGCAAATTTTCACGCGTCAGCGCATCCAACGCCTTACGGACCGTGACCCTGCTCACCTGCCAGCGCGCGCTCAGTTCATTTTCCGTCGGGATCTGCTGGCCTGGTTTATACTCTCCACGCGCAATGGCCTCTTTTAAGGCGGCTTCAAGCTGCTTATAAAGCGGTTTGGCGCTTTTACTGTCGGGTTGCTCGATCATTTGTATCCATTCGTATTATCATGGTGCCATAGCTTGTATTATAACTATTTACGTTACCTTTGCTTGTGAATCCACGCCATGCGGTGACGTAGTGATACCGCTATGAAACGAATGTTCTGATTTTAGGTCTGGGGCGGGCGTCATGAAAATAGGGTTTTCGCAATACTATTCAGTAAGTTATGAAGTGTTTTTTCTTGAGAGGTAAATTGCAAAATGTGATCTATCGCACACTTTGCCACTCAGGTATCGAAGCGAATGTCTACGCTTAATAGACAGCCGGGCAACACCCGTATCTTTTACGACGCAAGCCGGAGGTCCTTGTCATTATGCTCAACCAGAAATTAAACCCCACGCCTTCTGAAGATCTGACTATTGATGTCGATCTGCTTTATGAAACAGACCCGTGCGAGTTAAAGCTGGATGAAATGATCGAGGCGGAGCCGGAGCCGGAGATGATCGAGGGGCTTCCCGCCTCTGACGCCCTGACCCCTGCCGATCGGTATCTCGAACTGTTCGAGCATGTACAGTCAACAAAACTGTTTCCAGACAGTAAAACGTTCCCAGACTGCGCGCCGAAGATGGACCCGCTTGATATCCTGATCCGCTACCGTAAGGTCAGACGCCACCGTGATTTTGACTTACGCCGCTTCGTCGAGAACCATTTCTGGCTACCGGAAACCTTATCCAGCGAGTATGTCTCTAACCCCGAAAACTCGCTCAAAGAACATATTGACCAGCTTTGGCCGATACTGACGCGCGAACCGCAGGATCATATTCCGTGGTCTTCGCTGCTGGCGCTACCGCAATCCTATATCGTGCCGGGAGGCCGTTTTAGCGAAACCTATTATTGGGACTCTTATTTTACCATGCTGGGTCTGGCGGAAAGCGGGCGCGAAGATTTACTTAAATGTATGGCGGATAATTTCGCCTGGATGATTGAAAACTATGGCCATATTCCCAACGGCAACCGGACCTATTATCTGAGCCGCTCGCAGCCGCCGGTTTTCGCCCTGATGGTTGAACTGTTCGAAGAAGATGGCGTGCGCGGCGCGCGGCGTTATCTCGACCATCTCAAAATGGAATACGCCTTCTGGATGGACGGCGCCGAATCGCTGGCGCTCAACCAGGCTTATCGCCACGTTGTGCGGATGCCGGACGGTTCCCTGCTGAACCGCTACTGGGACGATCGCGACACGCCGCGCGACGAGTCCTGGCTGGAAGATGTCGAAACTGCAAAACATTCCGGTCGTCCGCCCAATGAAGTCTACCGGGATTTGCGCGCCGGGGCGGCGTCCGGCTGGGACTATTCTTCACGCTGGCTACGCGATGCGGGCCGGCTTGCCAGCATACGTACGACCCAGTTTATCCCTATCGATTTGAACGCTTTTCTGTATAAACTGGAGAGCGCTATCGCCAATATTTCAGCGCTGAAAGGCGAACGTGACACCGAGGCGCTATTTCGCCAGAAAGCCAGCGATCGACGCGCCGCCGTAAACCATTATCTGTGGGATGATGAAAACGGCTGTTATCGGGACTATGACTGGCGACGCGAAGAAATGGCGCTCTTTTCCGCCGCCAGTATCGTGCCGCTGTATGTCGGTATGGCGAACCATGAGCAGGCCGACCGCCTGGCAAATGTGGTACGTAGCCGTCTGTTAACGCCCGGCGGGATTATGGCGACCGAATACGAAACCGGCGAACAGTGGGATAAACCGAACGGCTGGGCACCGCTGCAATGGATGGCGATTCAGGGCTTCAAACGGTATGGCGACGATATGCTGGGCGATGAAATCGCCCATAACTGGTTAAAAACGGTGAACCATTTTTATCAGGAGCACCATAAACTGATCGAGAAATACCATATTTCCGGCGGTACGCCCCGCGAAGGCGGCGGGGGCGAGTATCCGCTACAGGACGGGTTCGGCTGGACCAATGGCGTGGTGCGCCGCCTGATTGGCCTTTACGGAGAGCCTTAACCTGCTCCGACCTCAGTGAATCGCATCATAAATGGCTGACTGAATTTTCAGCCATTTTTTATTGTCTGCGCTGGGCCGGGCCTGAGCGCGCAATCGGGCCTGCTCCGTATCGTGCTGCTGGCGCGTCACAACAGCCGGAACGGTGCAAAACGTTTGCAAATAGGTTTTATGCATCGCGGTCAGCGGCGCGCCGCTCGACATGTCATGACTTAACGTTGTGATAAATCGTCGGCAGGGTTTGACCTCATCCATCAGCGCGGGATAACGCAACAACAGTTGCAGCACCTCGGTATGTCCTGCCGCAAACGCCTGCTCCGTCCACGCGAGCTGCCAGTTCATTCCGCCCTGGAGGAACAGCGCCGTCACCCGCGTATCATTGCGCTCTATCGCCGCCCGCATGGTAAACGCATCCCAGGTAATCCCCATATGATTGAGCGTTTCCCGCGCGGAAGGCGCCTCGCGCGGCGGTTCATCCTGCGCCATTGCGGGAGCTTGCCCGTTATCGGAGCCTGGCGACGACGAACTAAATAGCCAGAACGCGCCCGCCAGTATCGCCAGCGTCATGACGCCAACCCCGCCCCACAAAGCGCCGGAAATAAGTTGCTCACGCTCTTCAGGCGTACGCGGAGGCCGCTTACGCGGTGGTTCTATGCTCTCGCTAATCTCATGCTTATCTCCCCCGGCCTGCCGATCTTTAAGCCGCGCGGTTTCCCAGAACTGGCGCAATTCACGTTCATCCGCCAGCAGAAACGAAGCGGGATTCACGCGGGTACGTTTTTCGGCATAGGCGCGCTGGATGGGCCGAACGATTTGCTGATACTGAACGTTTAGCAGCATAAGCTGCGCTGAGGTAAGCGGCTGCCTGGCGATAACCTCGTTTCGCGCGAGGCGACAATCATCCAGAAACATACGCAGAGTGGTGCGCGACTCGGCGAACAGCGTTAACGCTGAGGCGTCATTAAAAATTCTGACGTAATGACGGGCAAACAATTTTTTATCAACCACCATAAGCGCCAGTTCGCTGAACAACATGCCCTCCAGCGCATGTTGATCTTCTCCCTGTTTTAACCACTGGCGCAAACGGTCCGGGCCGAAATGTTGCTTGAGGTAGTGATTCAGGGACGCCCGATCCGGCCATGCGCGCGCAATAAGCGCTTTTAACGTCAGTTCTATCGCCCGAAGCTGACGCTGCGCCTCAAGATGCGCCTCCTGGTCGGGTTCTTCCAGCTCAGTTTGATACGTCAGTAGCGGCTGCTGCTGACGTAGATGTTCCAGCGAGGTGACAAAACGCAACGCGGCAAGGAGTTGATTTTCGCTCACCTCTTGCCCGCTGTCATACTGGGGAACATGCTGCTGAAGGTGACGCAGTTGCAGCATAAACTGGCTCAACTGCGCGTCATTTATCCGCAATTTTTTCGCCACCGCGCCCCAACCGCCCAGGTTAAGACGCGCCTGCTCAAGTTGTTCCATGAACCACCGGGGCTCTTTTCCCTCTGTGGTATGAATACCCAGCAGCAACAGGATTTCTATTGATGCCTGGCGGATAATCCCCAGGCTATGTTCAAAAGGCGCACGTGTCGCCTGCGAAGCGCTATTCGTCATTATCTTCCCTAAAAAGACGATCCCGCGACGAGATCTTCGTTTTCTTTTAATTATGTTTTTTCATAGATATAACAGATTTAGCCACATTTCAGTGACTTAATCTTAATGATTGCAAATTTATAAGAAGATCGGTTACTAACCAAAAACATCAGTTTTTCATTCTGTCAACGCGGCGTGACGCTGAACGGCATAGACCTTTTCCCTGCCTGCGTTTGGCCGTCTGACCGCTAGCCACGCGTGCAGCACACTTTATAATCGCGCTTTTTATGAGAAAGATGCCATGCCGCACATTTCATCTCGCTTTAGCTCCGCCTGCATCGCGTTTATTAAACAGTGGCAGGGTCTGTCGCTGGAAAAGTATCGCGATCGGCAGGGTAACTGGGTGATTGGTTACGGGCATATGTTGACGCCGGATGAGACGCTGACGTTCATTACGCCCGAACAGGCGGAGGCATTCTTGCTGGATGACCTCAATAGCTGCGATATTCTGCTACAGAATTGCTTGCCGGAACTTAACGATCGGTTTCAACGCGAAACGCTTATTGCGCTGATGTTCAGCATCGGACATCAGCGTTTTTTATCATTAATCAATACGGGTGATATTTCACAGCCAGAAATAAGCGGACTGCGAATTTAACGTCGTTAATTCGATTCATTTAACATCATGGCGGCCTGGGTACGATTTTTTACATCCAGCCGCCGGTAAAGCGACTCCAGATGCGCTTTAACCGTCCCGGTACTAATATTTAACGCCCGCCCAATTTGTTTATTTGATTCTCCTGCGGCAAGCATCTGTAAAATTTCCCGCTGGCGGGCGCTTAACGCTTTTATATCACGGGACTCCAGCTCCGTTGAATTTAACCAATCCCCCGGTAAAAACATCATCCCGCGAGCGACAGCATTGAGCGCAAGGACAAAGGTTTCGGCATCAGAATCGCGTGGCACCACGGCCTGAACGTTAAATTGCATGACTTCATGCAGCCACTTTTGACTGCCATCCATCGCCGTGATAATAATCTTCACCTCCGGAAATTGCTGCGCGATTCTTTGTAACACCTCGCGGCAAAATTCAGCATCCAGGCCGCTATCCAGCATGACCAGCGCATCCGGCGCGCTTTCTATTTTTTGCCAGAGT
Organism: Salmonella sp. SG203; assembly: GCF_013350575.1. NCBI lineage: Bacteria > Pseudomonadati > Pseudomonadota > Gammaproteobacteria > Enterobacterales > Enterobacteriaceae > Salmonella > Salmonella sp. SG203. The sequence continues at coordinate 49,746 of NZ_SNMT01000007.1, read as the reverse complement.
TCTTCTGCCTGACCGACACTCTGGATACTTATTCCTGGAATGTGCTGCTGCAAACTGATTTTCATTCCATGAATAAATATTGACTGCCTGTCAAACATGATTACCTGCATTACTTTTCTCCACCTGGGTAAGATAATAGTCTCAAGATGAGGAAGGGTATTACCCGTAGGGTAAAATAAGAAGTCGCCATTTGGTATAGGCCATTTTACCGATAGTCATTGGTTGAGGAAGGGAAAGGTTATGAATATTTACAGCTTCAACATCGGGATTACAGAATTCGCTAAAATTAGCGTTTTAAAGTAAGGAATATCTTATTAGTACAAACAGATAAGGCTAATTTGAATATTAATTTAATGAAGAGTACGCCTGGCGCGTCACAAAGGAAATATCTGCTTTTCGCCTTATGTGTTACAAAAAATAAAGTAGCACATTTTGTTAAAAAATAGCCAATCCGCCTGAAAACCGCGACGATGGGTCAATGACAATACCGTATATGTACATGCATTTCTCTCTCCCACTACACCCGCGGCTATCAGCGTGTTTTACCGCTCTCGTCCCGTTTATCGGCTTTTTGGCGCTAAAATGCCTGGCCGGAAGGCGATAAATCCGCCGCGCAACGCGATCAGACGTATTCGTCACGCGAGCAATGATTGCGAAAGGGCTTATTAGGTGCTAGAAAATCAATAAAACCAGCCGCTTCAGCGTCACTGTTTCAATAAAAACAATAATAGAGCCTGATGATGGATAAAATATATGCAATGAAATTGTTTGTACGCGTGGCGGAACGGGAAAGTTTTTCCCGTGCAGCAGAAGATATCGGCCTTCCCAAAGGCAGCGTCTCACGGCAAATACAAGCGTTAGAACATCAACTGGGCATCCGCCTGCTCCACCGCACCACCCGGCGGGTACAGCTTACTCAGGACGGTATGGTTTACTACGAACGGGCAAAAGATCTGTTGAGTAACCTGGATGAACTGGAGGGTCTTTTCCAGCCTGATCCCGCCAGTATCAGTGGCAAAATACGGGTAGATATCCCGCCAGGTCTCGCAAACAGCCTCATCATGCCGCGCCTGCCCACTTTTTTGCATCAGTATCCCGGCATTGCGCTGGAACTTTGTAGTAGCGATCGACAGGTCGATTTACTACGGGAAGATTTCGACTGCGTGGTGCGCACAGAACCGCTACATGCGCCAGGGATACTGACGCGCCCGCTTGGCAAACTGAGAAGAGTGAACTGCGCCAGCCCACAATACCTGGCGCGCTTTGGGTATCCAGAAAACCTTGACGATCTCGCCTCACATGCGGTGGTGCATTATTCATTGACCCCGGGAGTTTCTTCACCGGGTTTTGCCTTTGAAACTCCCCACGGTATGCAGTGGGTAAAAACCGGCGGAATGCTAACGGTAAACAGTACGGAGACCTGGCATACGGCCTGTCTGGCAGGATTAGGGATCATTCAGACGCCGCGCATTGCTGTACGGGAGGCGTTACGCGCCGGAACGCTCATTGAAATTTTACCGCAATATCGCGCCGCTCCACTGCCGGTGACGCTGCATTATCCCCATCGCCGTAATCTTTCCCGCCGGGTACACCTGTTTATGGTATGGCTGACGGAAACCATTAAAGAGGCCGCAGAGTAGCCGCATTTTCAGCATCCACCGGGGAGAAGCTATACTGACATATTCTATTAATGATGAAGGACTACCGACCTGATGACGCAGGAAAATGACGTAAAACGCCCTATTCAGGAACTGGAGCACGACCCGATACAAAAAATAGAAACGCAGCCGCATGACGCCCCGGAAAAAAACGAAAAGGCAAATCAGGCGTTGCATTCCGTCACCACCCTGATGCAAAAAATTCAGCGTCAACCGATGGTGGCCCACCTCATTCGCGCGACCGAACGTTTTAACGATCGACTGGGTAATCAGTTTGGCGCGGCTATCACCTACTTTTCGTTACTGTCGATGATCCCGATAATGATGGTGTCCTTTGCCGCGGCAGGTTTTATCCTCGCCTCGCACCCTAATCTACTGGAAGATATTTTCAGCAAGATATTGATGAATGTGAGCGATCCTACGCTGGCGTCCACGCTTAAAAATACGATTAATACGGCGGTTCAACAGCGTACCACGGTAGGGCTGGTCGGACTGGGTATCGCGCTCTATTCCGGCGTTAACTGGATGGGCAACCTGCGGGAAGCGATTCGCGCCCAGTCACGGGACGTCTGGGAGCGCAAGCCGCAGGATCAGGAGAAAATCTGGCTCAAATATCTGCGCGATTTTATCTCGCTGATTGGATTATTAATCGCTTTAATCATTACGCTGTCCATTACTTCCATCGCCGGTTCCGCCCAGCAGATGATCATCTCCGCCTTGTATCTCGACAGCATCGAATGGTTAAAACCGGCCTGGCATTTGATCGGTCTGGCCATCTCTATTTTTGCCAACTATCTGCTTTTCTTCTGGATTTTCTGGCGACTGCCCCGCCATCGCCCACGTAAAAAAGCGTTGATTCGCGGGACATTTATTGCCGCTATCGGTTTTGAGGTGATTAAAATCATTATGACTTATACGCTGCCGTCACTGGTGAAATCGCCTTCCGGCGCGGCGTTTGGCTCCGTACTCGGTCTGATGGCATTCTTCTACTTTTTTGCCCGCCTGACGTTATTCTGCGCGGCCTGGATAGCCACCGCCGAATATAAGGACGACCCGCGAATGCCGGGTAAAACGCAACGCTAGTCTGCGGCTTGCTGCCGAATGGCACGCACGGCGTCGTCATTCGGCCTACTGCTGTGTGGACCCAGGCCGGGCATGCAAAGCGTACCCGGCGGTACAATCAGGCACGTCCTTCCGCCTCATCTCATTGTTTCAGCATATAAATCCAGTAATTAACTTTTATTTAACCTGAAACCAGTTTCATCCACTAATTCTAAAATTATGTGAAGCATTTCATAGACGCAAAATGGCTGGCTTAAACATTATCCCCTTTTTGCGCTTTTTTTGACCATTTTTGGCTTTTGTTACACATTGAAATATAACTTTTGCTGTGCGTAATATGGCTATTCGTTCGCTAAAAATAAGAAAATAGTATGCAAGCAACCGCCACAACACTCGACCATGAACAGGAACATGTTCCGGTAAACTCACGCAATAAAGTCGTTATTGCCTCGCTTATCGGCACCGCGATTGAGTTCTTCGACTTCTATATTTACGCCACCGCAGCGGTGATCGTGTTCCCCCTTATCTTCTTCCCCCAGGGCGATCCCACTGCGGCAACGCTACAATCGCTCGCCACCTTCGCTATCGCGTTTGTGGCGCGTCCGATTGGCTCTGCGCTATTCGGCCACTTCGGCGACCGGGTAGGCCGCAAAGTCACGCTGGTGGCTTCGCTACTGACGATGGGGATCTCCACGGTCATTATCGGTCTGTTACCGGGCTACGCGACGATAGGTATTTTCGCGCCGCTGCTGCTGGCGCTGGCGCGTTTCGGTCAGGGACTGGGGCTGGGCGGCGAATGGGGCGGCGCGGCGTTATTAGCGACGGAGAATGCGCCGCCGCGCAAACGCGCGCTGTATGGCTCCTTCCCGCAGTTGGGCGCGCCGATCGGCTTCTTTTTTGCCAATGGCACCTTCCTGTTGCTCTCCTGGCTGCTGACCGACGAGCAGTTTATGAGCTGGGGCTGGCGCGTGCCGTTTATCTTCTCGGCGGTGCTGGTGATTATCGGCCTGTATGTGCGCGTGTCGCTGCATGAAACGCCGGTGTTTGCGAAAGTCGCCGCAGCGAAAAAACAGGTAAAAATACCGCTGGGCACGTTGCTGACGAAGCATGTCCGCGTAACCATTCTCGGCACGTTTATTATGCTGGCGACCTACACGCTGTTCTATATCATGACCGTCTATTCCATGACTTACAGCACTGCCGCCGCGCCGGTGGGGCTTGGCTTGCCGCGCAATGAAATACTGTGGATGCTGATGATGGCGGTGATTGGTTTCGGCGTGATGGTGCCCGTCGCCGGCCTGCTGGCGGACGCATTTGGCCGTCGGAAAAGCATGGTCATCATTACCACGCTCATCATTCTCTTCGCGTTGTTCGCCTTTACCCCGCTGCTGGGTTCAGGCAATCCAGCGCTGGTCTTCGTGTTCCTGTTGTTAGGTCTGAGCCTGATGGGGCTGACCTTCGGCCCAATGGGAGCGCTGCTGCCGGAGCTATTTCCGACGGAAGTACGCTATACCGGCGCATCGTTTTCCTACAATGTGTCATCGATTCTGGGCGCTTCCGTCGCGCCGTATATTGCCGCATGGCTGCAAAGCCACTACGGGCTGGCGGCGGTAGGGGTTTACCTGGCGTCAATGGCGGCGCTGACGCTGATTGCACTGCTGTTAACCCATGAGACGCGTCATCAGGCGTTGTAATAGGGCGCCGGATGGCGTCATCCGGCGCTACGTTTCACATTACTGCTTCATCTGCGTTAAAATCGTCCGGCACTGATTGGCTTCGCCCTCAGAGGGCGAAATGAGCGCCAATAGCGCGGCGGCGGGCGTTACCAACGTCGCCAGCGCTGCCGCAACCGCGCCGCGCGCAATCAGCGGGCCGGGCTTGACGCCCGCCTGCGGATTTTTAAATGTCCCGCGCACGTACAGCGGCGATCGCAGCGTAATAATACGAATCCCCTTACTTTCCGGATCAATGGTTAAATCGAGCTGTTCAGAGGCGAAGCTCGCCGTACCGGTCACGTTAATCAACGCATTTTCTGTATCAAAAGCAAAAATTTGCGGTCGCGCCACGCCGTTCGCAATATTGAGATTCGCCGCCGCGCAGTTAACCCGCACTTCGTCATCGCCAAAAATCTGCCCGACAATATAGTTGCCGACGTTCAGCCCCACGATTTCCATCAGGTTGCGGCTAATCAATCCATCATTCATCAATAATTTCAGATTGCCGTTACTGTTGCCAAGCAGCGCGGCGACCGAGTTGCCCGTTCCGCGAATATCCGCATCGCCGTTCAGCTCGCCCAGCGTTTTCTGCATCAGCTCCACATCCGGCATCAGTTCTTTAAGCTTCAGCCGACGCGCCTGTATATCCGCCCGCCCCTGCATCGGCTTTTTATCCCCTTCCAGATGGATGTTGGAGACAATACTGCCGCCTGCCAGACCAAACTTCAGCGGCTGTAGACGTAAGTCGGCGTTTTTCAGGATGATATGGGTCGAAAGATCGCTAATCGGTAGACTGCCGCCATGCTCAATACGCCGGCCTTTAAACCGGACATCGGCGTCCATAACATCCCATTTGTCGGTTTCAAAGCGATCGTAAGGCAACACTTTATCCGCTGGCTGAACATTCTTCTCGCCTTTGCGCTGTTCAGACCGTTTCGACTGCTCAGCGTCTTTCCCGGAATCCACGCCAATCAGCGGCCCAAGATCGGCCAGGCGTAACTGACGCGATTCGACATCACCTTCCAGTTTAGGGCGCGGTTTACCGGTGGTATAAGTGAGGGAGCCGTGGATATCACTGTCGCCAATGCGCCCGTTAAAACCGCGATAATCAAATACCGATGACTTTTCGGCGTCAATTTTCGCTACCAATCGCCCATCGGTCTCAAACGGCGGCGTATCCGGCAGCAGCACGCCGGTTAAATCATATAAATCGCCCAGTGAATCGCCAGAGAATTTAAGCCGCAGATCGACGCCGCCCATTTTCATCGGTTCGTTCACCACGCCGCTAAAAGCCACCCGCGTATTACCAGAGCGGAAATCGGCCTGCACAGGAAAAGGCGTACTTTCGCTGCGTAGCGCCAGCATACCGCCTATTTTCCCCGTACCGGTCAACGGTTCCCCGTTATAACGCCCCTGCGCCTTCAGGCCGAAGACATAGTCGCCCACGGTGGATTTGTCTGCTTTGCCTTTCGTTCCCGTCACTTCGCTGAACGGCAACGGTTTGCCTAACGGATCGATCAGAATAGTGATATCCGCTTTGCTGACCTTATCATCGATCGCGATTCGCCCCTGGTCGAAGAGAATATTATCCAGCCGGAAGGACCAGGCGGAAGGTTTAGCATTGGGGTCCGTATTCTTGTCTTGCGCGAGGTTAAAGGTCCAGTTATTGGTTTTCTCGGACAGACGAATAAGACGCGCGTCGGGTTTCACTAGTTTGATCCACGGCAGCCAGACGGTTTTGGTCAGGAGCGCCAGCGGGGCAAGCGTCGCCTCAACGCGTGGCAGATGCACCATCGTGACTTCCGGAATATCCGGCGGATTGCCAAGAATGACGTCTTCCGCGTGAACATGCGGCCACGGTACCCAGCTTCGCCAGCCGGTTTCCTGTTTTTGGCGTTCCCACACCACGCCTAAATCGCCGCGAATAGCGAAAGGCCGGTTCAATTCGGTAGAGACTTTCTGGTTGATGGTCGGTTTGAGGCGGTTCCAGTCAAATGTTGCGATCAACAAAATCACTATGGCGATCAACAACAAGAAAGTCCCTGTGATGGCGGCGGTTATTTTGCCTGCTTTAGTCATGTGTTATTTCCTCACTTCTTCCCTTGCCTGTCCTAAAGATAGTTCAGCCAGACGAAAAAGGAGGATGACCGCACCTCGTAATACCACGTATTACGGGAACAGTCTGGCGTTACAGGGTCAGAATCACCTCTTCGAGCGATATCAGCGGCACGGGTCGAGAAAGAAAATAGCCCTGGGCGGCAAAGGCGGGCGAACGCTGCACATCACGCCACTCCTCCAATGTCTCCACGCCCTCGACAATAACGCCGCGGCAGTAGCGGTTCATCAGTTGCAGCAGCAGAATGAACAGGTTGCGCCCCTCCGGGGACTGGCGCAGCATGACAAACAGCTCGCGCGCCACTTTAATGTAGTCATAACGCACTTCGCTCAGCGCTGAAAAATTGGCCATACCAGTACCAAAATCATCCAGCCACAGCGGGCCGAACTCACACATCGAGGCGAAAGAGGAGTCTTTCGGCAAACGAATATGTTCCACCAGTTCGAAACGCAGCCAGGGTAAGCGCTCCATCGCGGCCAGAATGTCCGGCTGTCGTCGCATGGCAATCAGCGTAGGGCCGTCGACATTGACTGATGCCAATAAGTGATGGCGAGTGAAAAAATCCGCTTTTTGTTCAAGCTGATGAAGTTGTTCTTTCACTACGTCAATGCGGTGTCGAACCGCTAACTCCGCGAAATAACGATCCGGGGCAATACGTCTGGAAGGGTTATCAGGATGAGTGACGACAGTGAGAAGTTCAACCGCCATCAGACGGCCATCTGTCTGGTATATCGGCTGGTAAGTATAGGCACGCTCGCATTGCAGCCAATAGCGCCGTTCCTGCAAATTCTCTATACCTGCATCAGGAACGCGTAGCTGCTGGATAACCTGCTTTATCATCTCAGTTGTCCTGTTAATGGGAGTGTGACTGTCCGGACTCGTCAAAGGTTATCGGCGTTCAGGCAGAGAACTTTACCCTCGGTCCCTGGCAAAATAAAAAACAGACCACGAAACTTGTCAAAAATACGCACTTGCTCAAAAAAATAATGGACCGATGTTTTAATATTATTGACCACTAAACATCCACAGCGCACACTAACGCTAATTTTTACAGATCAGGTTCACGACTATGTCTAAAAAGATTGCCGTGATTGGCGAATGCATGATTGAGCTGTCGCAGAAAGGCGCTGATGTTCAGCGCGGCTTCGGCGGCGACACGCTGAATACCTCCGTTTATATTGCCCGTCAGGTCGATTCTGCCGCTCTGGCCGTTCACTATGTGACGGCGCTGGGTACCGACAGTTTCAGCCAACAGATGCTGGAGGCGTGGCAGCATGAAAATGTGGATACCTCGCTAACGCAGCGGATGGAAAATCGCCTGCCAGGCCTCTATTACATCGAAACCGATGACACTGGCGAGCGTACCTTCTACTACTGGCGTAACGAAGCGGCAGCGAAATTCTGGCTGGAGAGCGAGCAGTCAGCGGCTATCTGCAAGGCGCTGGCGACCTTCGATTATCTCTACCTGAGCGGCATTAGCCTCGCGATTTTAAGCCCGACCAGCCGTGATAAGCTGCTGTCTTTATTGCGTGAATGCCGGGCCAACGGCGGGAAAGTCATTTTTGATAATAACTATCGCCCGCGTTTATGGACAAGTCGCGAAGAAACGCAGCAGGTCTATCAAAAGATGCTGGAATGTACTGATATCGCTTTCCTGACACTGGACGATGAAGACGCGCTATGGGGTCAGCAACCGGTGGAAGAGGTCATTGCCCGCACCCATGCGGCAGGCGTGCAGGAAGTGGTGGTAAAACGCGGGGCGGACTCTTGCCTGGTCTCAATTCAGGGCGAGGCGCTCATTGACGTTCCGGCAGTAAAACTGCCGAAAGAGAAAGTGATAGACACCACTGCCGCAGGCGACTCCTTCAGCGCCGGTTATCTGGCCGTTCGTTTGACGGGCGGCAGCGCGACGGATGCCGCGAAGCGCGGACACCTGACGGCCAGCACGGTAATTCAGTACCGTGGGGCCATTATTCCGCACGACGCGATGCCGCAGTAAGTCATTTGCTCTTGCCCGGTGGCGCTGCGCTTACCGGGCCGACAGGCGGCAGCTTACTGTGCCGCCGGTGTCTCCGTCACTTCCGGATGCGCCTCATCGGCTTCAACAGCGGCGGCAGTTGCCGGAACCATGATTTCATCCCACGTCGCCTTTAACGCCTTCATATTAAATTCCGGCTCGCCTTGCGGTTGCAGCAAAATTAATGCCATCTCCTGCGATAGCTGCTGACGTAGATTCTGATTGAGCATATCGACGGTCAGGCTGTTGAGGAAATTCTGACGCAGCTTCTGATACTGCTCCGGCGCGATATCCACCACCTGATTCTGCAGCGAGCGCATACGCTGTCCAGTCAAAATGTCAGTATCGGTACGCGCGTAGGTCGCGAACAGCTTTTGCAATTCGAGATTTTTCTGCGCCACCAGCGCAGTAAACTCCTCTTCCGACAAACCTTTATCGCGTACTTTCGCCAGTTCATTCGCCACCAGGCTCAAATTGGTATTGAGCTTATCATTAGGTGATTCAATGTTGATGGCGCACTGCGCGCGCAGGAACAGAACCCGGCAGTCAAACCCCAGACCAATATCTTTCGCGTTATTTTTAGTAAGCTCTTGCTGGATATGCCAGAACAGCGCTTCGCGCGCCAGATCCGCCTGCCAGTAGCGCAACAGCGCCGCCGATTCGCGAATCGGTTGCCACGGCGTATCCCACATAATGGAGAGACGATCCTGGCGCACCGCATCGGTCATAATGCTCACTGATTCCGCCCGCAGCGGCGAAAGCGTCGGCACCGGGGCGGGCGTTTCGCGTTTACCTTTCAGCGTACCGAACGTTTTATTGATCTGCTCGGCGACGGAGCGCGCATCAATGTTGCCGACAACAATCAGCGTCATGGCATCCGGGGTGTACCATTTTTCATAGAAAGCCTGAATTTTGGCTGCGTCTACCGGCTGCTTTAACGGTTCCGCGGGATCGTGCCCCAATAACGCCGACCCTTTCAGCCGATAACGCCACCAGCCCTCTTTAGTATCTGCTGGCCACGTCGCAACCATATCTTCGCTGCTTAACGCATGATTCACCGTCTCTGGCGTAATGGTTAATTTACCGGAGACGTTAGCCAGATAGGTCAGCGCTTCTTTCAGCAGATCGTTACGGTTATTGGGTAAACTGAGGTTATAGAGCGTGGAATCATAAGAAACAATAACGGGCGGCATGGGACGTTTCGGATCAAACCCTTGCTGCCATAAAGAACGTGCCTGTGCGGCATCCAGACCACCGCTTTGCGTCAGCGCGATACGGGGAATCGCATGGCTGAACCCGCTCTGTTGCGTACTTTCGGTGAGCGAACCGGTATTAACCTGGAGACGAACTTCAATACGATCGCTGGGGCGCTGAGGCGTAGCCAACACTTGCCACTGTAACCCATTAGCCAGCGTCCCCTGTTGCCATGCCGGATCGGGCTGGAGCGCATCTGCCTGCACATAGCCGGCAGAGGCCAACATCAACAGACTGCCCGCTAAGAGTCGAATTTTTGTGCCCTGCATGTGAACCCCTGATCAACAATCCTGGTAATAAAAAGACAGCCCCGGCAGGGATGCCTGAATATGACGTAAAAACACTTCGTGTTAGACCGCGAGAACCTAAAAATGTCACGGAAGAAGTGAAATAATCCCTAAGCATCATGCTGTATGCTTTGGGCGCAGGGGTCAATTATGCGCAAACACCCGCAGTCCTGGAAGGGACTACGGGCATAAGTGGCGAGATTAGGAGGAAATTTCGTGCGTTTTGCCATCCGGCGCACGATTATTAAGCACATCGTCCAGCTTTTGGTGATCTAACTCTTTCACCCATTTAGCAACCACCACCGTCGCCACGCCGTTACCCACCAGGTTAGTCAGCGCGCGCGCTTCGGACATAAAGCGGTCGATACCAAGGATTAACGCCAGTCCCGCAACCGGTAAATGGCCCACGGCGGAGATAGTGGCCGCCAGCACGATAAAGCCGCTTCCGGTCACGCCCGCGGCGCCTTTTGACGAGAGCAGCAGCACGACCAGCAGCGTTATCTGGTGGAAGATATCCATATGGCTGTTGGTCGCCTGGGCGATAAACACCGCCGCCATCGTCAGGTAGATAGAGGTGCCATCGAGGTTGAACGAATACCCCGTCGGGATCACCAGCCCCACCACCGACTTACGGCACCCCAGTTTTTCCATCTTATCGAGCATACGCGGCAACGCTGACTCGGAAGAGGAGGTGCCGAGCACAATGAGTAATTCTTCCCGGATATAGCGAATAAATTTAAAAATGCTAAAGCCCGTTACCCGTGCAATCGTCCCCAGCACCACCACCACGAAGAGAATACAGGTGATATAGAAGCAGATAATGAGCTGCCCCAGTTGCACCAGAGAACCGACGCCGTATTTACCGATGGTGAAGGCCATCGCGCCGAATGCGCCAATCGGCGCCAGGCGCATGATCATATTGATGATGCCGAAAATGACCTGCGAAAAACTCTCAATCACATTGAAAATGAGCTGGCCTTTGCTGCCCAAACGGTGCAGCGCAAAACCAAACAACACCGCAAACAGTAAGACCTGCAGAATGTTGCCGCTGGCAAACGCGCCGATCACGCTGCCCGGTATGACATCCATCAGGAAGGCAATAATGCCCTGCTCCTTGGCTTGTGCGGCATAAACGGCCACCGCCTGCGCATCCAGCGTTGCCGGATCGACGTTCATCCCGGCGCCAGGTTGCACAACGTTGACGATGATAAGACCGATAATCAGCGCAATCGTACTGACAATTTCAAAGTAAAGCAGCGCGACCGCGCCGGTACGGCCCACCGCTTTCATGCTTTCCATGCCTGCGATGCCCGTCACGACAGTACAGAAAATGACAGGAGCGATGATCATCTTAATGAGCTTAACGAACGCGTCGCCAAGCGGTTTCATTTGTGCGCCCAGTTCAGGATAGTAATGGCCAAGGAGAATACCAATGGCGATTGCTGTCAGGACCTGAAAATAAAGACTTTTGAACAGAGAGGTTTTCATAGGGTGTCCTTGAAGTAAAAACCACAGGTCTTGTAAGGTTATGAGTAACCTGCGGCCTTAAAATAACACCCACACAACATGACAGAAATGCGCCAGGATCATAATTGAAACAAAAATGTTAAAAAGTTTGAGCTGGCTCGCACAAGCGCGACCTTTTTTAACTTTTGTAATCAGGATTTTCGTGCGACAGATACCGTTCTTCAAAGATATCCGCGGGAACGGGCCGAGCAAACAGGAAGCCTTGCGCGACGTTGACTCCCGCCTGTTCCAGCCACGCGCGTTGCGCCTCGTTCTCCACGCCCTCGGCAATCAATTGTAAATTAAGACTGTGGGCCATCAGAATAATCGCCGTCACCATACTGTGATCATCCGGTAACCCATCGACAAACATTTTATCAATTTTAAGGATATCGACCGGTAGCGACTTCATATGCTGTAACTGGCGCAGCCCCGCGTAACCCATGCCAAAATCATCCAGTGCGATACGCACGCCAGCATTACGTAACGGACGTAAGATAGCGACGGCAGCGTGCGGATCGTCGATACGGCGGCTTTCAGTGACTTCAAGAATCAGCGTACCTGGTTGAATACGATAGCGGTTTAACAATTCCAGCAGCTCCGACACCATGCCAGGGTGCATGAGCTGTAACGCGGAAAGATTGACGGAGAGCGGCAATGTCACGCCGCGCTCCTGCCAGGCGGCAAGCTGGCGACAGGACTCTTCCAGCACCCAATGGCCCACCGTGACCATCAGGCCGCAGGATTCAATGCGCTCAATCAGCCCCTCCGGCAATTCCCAGCTACCGTCCGGCTGCTGCATACGTAATAAGGCTTCGGCGCTTAATACGTTGCCGCTGCGCATCTCGACCTGCGGCTGCAGCCAAATGGCAAACTGATGGTTATCCAGCGCGGTAAGGATATCGCTCTCTTCGGTAAGACGCTGTTGAGCGGCCTCCATCTGCGTCGGGTCAAAGAACTGGATCTGATTTTTACCTTTTCGGCGCGCGGTAAACGCGGCGGAGACGGCGCGGCTATAGAGCTCTTCGGCGGTCAGATCGCCATAATACATCGCAATGCCAATACTGCAGCTTGGGCGCAGTTGAATACCCTGGATGGGCAGTCGTTCATTAATGATAGTGAGTATTTGCTGACCTAATGTGATGGCGTGCCACGGCTCTTTGACGCCGTGAGCGATAATGGCAAAGTCATACCCGCTGACCTGCGTAAGCACCATGCGCGGCGCCAGCACCGACTTCAGCTTCTCAACCAGCGTCAGTAATAGAATCTCCCGCTGCGTTTCTTGCAGCACGCCTGCCGTGTCACGCAACGTTTCGCACGTCACGATGATAAGCGCGGTGGTCTGTTGGCGGGTGATAACCTGTTCCAGCAGCGCCATTAAAAAGGCTTTATTGGGCAGCTCGGAAACCGGAAAACGCATCGCGTTGTCCGTTTGCTCCTCGCGTTGACGCTGCATAAGCTGCTGGTTGAGGTTATAGCTGCGCACCAGCATCCCAATTTCATCATCCTGATGCAGACGCGGCAACGCCAGCTGATGTCCGATCAGCTCCTGCTGCGGAATGTCGTTCAGCTCGCGGGCGATTTTGCGCAGCGGATGCACAATCAGGCGGTTTACGCACCAGGCGATGGCCACCGTCAGGATCAGCGATAAAAGTAAGTAAATGGTCACTAACGTAGAGAGCGCGCTCATGACGAACTTGTACATACGGTACGAATCCGCCTGCAATACAAGGTAGGCCAGCGGTTGCGGATTGGCGGGACGCTCCAGCGAATAAACCGGCAAAGAAATTTGTACCGGCAGTTCGAAGAGACGCGTCACCATAACCGGGACGGGGCGTTCAGGAATGAAGCGCTTACGCAACGCCTGGAACTGATTCGGCAATACCACATCGGCGCGACTCACCACGCCCGCAGGTTTAATACTTTCCAGAATGGTTTCCGCGCCGGGGAGATCCGCTTTTAAAATCGCGGAAGAAAGAGGTTCCCGAACAGATCGCGCGATGCTTTCCAGTTGCGTAGCCGTGTTGTAGCGGTTCTGCTGTACCAGATGGAACAACAAAACGGTGCAAAAGACAAAAACAAACACCATGACAACGGCCGCAACCATTGCCATCTGTTTAATTGTTAACGAGCGGCTGACGCGCAAATTGACTCTCCCTGGATATCCCGGACTGCCGCCTGAGTATACCCGATTGCAGCGGCATTAAGAGAGGCTGTATCTGAAAAGGACTTTTCTGAATAACGGTTAATGATAGCGTCTGATGGCGCTGCGCTTCTCAGGCCTACGACGCCTGTCAATTCGTAGGCCTGACGCAATGATTACCAGTCAGCGTAAGGCACCAGAGGCTGCGGCGGTAAATCCATATCCCCCTGCCAGCCCGCCGCGGAATAACGGACATACAGCAGCAGATGACTGGGGGTATAGTCTTTCGCCTGCTGAATATCGACAGCCGTACCCACAAACCAGTTGGCAGTAACCCGGCGTTCAATGAGCGCCCGCGCGGTATAGCCAAATCCCTGGCTGCTGCCTCCGCCGTTGGTCTGGTCACGCGCATCCTCCTGATAATCCGCCGGAATCAAATTCATCAGCGGATAACGCGGCATGGTACGGGTGCGGGAGTGCGACCAGGATACCGAGCCGCCTAGCTCCCACGACCAGTTTTCCGTACGCTGCCGCCACATCACCGGCACCGCAAACGACAGGTATTCCTGCGGGCTATAATAACCGCCCTGACCCAGCGAATAACCGCTCAAATCTTTGTCGTAATGCCAGATCATGTTATTCAGCCCGACGGTAACGCGGCGGTTATTCTCGTTAATCACCTTATAGTAATAACCGGTCATCCAGCGCACGCGCCAGTTATCTTCTACATTTTTACCGCTCAACTGGTCGCCGCTGAGCGACGCCCAGACACCGTTTGCTTCGCCTTTATCATAGCTGAGACTGACGCCGCCGCCGTTGGCCCGCACGCCGCCCCATTTGGTGCCGGTATTGCTGCTGGCGTCCTTTTGCCCGCCAAACGCCAGCAGCGAGCTGGAGATCGGGCGACGATGCGCGTTCAGGGTATAACTCAACGGCCCGATATCGTCGCTATAGCTGACGCCGCCGACCACATCAACGACATTAAAGCCCATCGGCGTCGTGCCGATATCCCAGCGCCAGGTCTCATTCTGCCAGCCGACCGCCACGCTCGCGCCCGTATCGGCCTGGCTACGATGTCCGCTGCATTTCTCCAGCGTACAGGTACCCCAGTTATTATCGTATTTTCCATCCGCATCCGTAGAGAAGCGGCCAACATCCATATTCACCATATCAGTACGAAAGAACGCCCGTCCGTCCGACCAGGGCGCATCCACCTGAAGCATCGTGGTATGCGCCTTCAGATCGGAGTAGCCGCCAGTCCCGCTCGACCCCCAATAATCGTGCGCCAACGTGACATTGAGATCCTGCTGACGGTACAACTCCGCCGCATCGCTACGCACGCCGCGTTTTAGCCAGTCATCTTTTTCATCATTGCGCGTCAGGCGGGTAAAGGTATCGTTATCCAGGGGACGAACCGGCGTAATCGCCGCGGCGACCATTGCCTCTTTGTAGGTTTCCAACGCCCGCTGCGGCTCGCCCGTTTGCGCCTGAAAAGCGGCGGCGTCACGCAATACCATCGCGCTTTCCATTGATGGCGGCTGTGCTTTTGCCTGCGGCGTAATGCGGTTGAAGGTCCGCGCCGCCGCCGTGATATCGCCAAGCTGGAGCTGCGCCAGCGCGACGCGGCGCTGCATGTTAATAGAGGTGATTTGCGACGCAGGCAGCGCCGCCAGCTGAGCGCGCGCCGCAGCGTTATCGCCCTGTGCGATGTCGATTTCCACCCGCCCCAGCATGGCATCGACATTACCCGGTTCCCGCGCCAGAACGGCGTCATAAGCGGCGCGGGCCGCCGCATTATCGCCACGCTGCTGCGCCCAGTCCGCCAACGTTAACGCAATGCGCGTAGAGGGCGGCTGCTGACGTAACAACGCTTCCGCTTCGCGTTCTTTGCCGCTATCGCGCAAGCGGTTAGCGCTTTCCAGCACCTGGTTACTTTGCAATCGGCCCGCCAGTTCCTGAATATTGCTGTTCCACTGGCTGGTCGGCAGGGTATTGAGATGCGCCAGCGCCGCCCGGTCCCGATCGCTGCCGGAAAGATAAAGCCCATAAGCATAGACCTGTTCCGGATCGTTTGGCTTCTGCTGCGCCAGAGAGCGCATTTGCGCATCGGCCTGAGCGTGCTGCCCGGCCTGCCACAGATCGCGTGACAGTCGGTACGTCACCCACACGCTCCCCGGATCTAATGCCAGCCGACGACGGTGCAGTTCTGCGGCCTGCGCCCATTTGCCCTCGCTTTCCAGCGTTTCCGCCTGCTGCGCCAGACGGTCATTTTCCAGACTGCGTTCGATATCGTCGATACTGTGCCGCTGGCTGGCGGAAAGAGAAGCGATAAACGCGGCGGCTTTTTGCGGCGACTGCTGGCGATAAAGATTCGCCAGCCCGCGTACAGCATTGGTATTACCGCTATCCATACGCAGCGTCTGCTGATAATAACGTTCGGCGGCGGCATTATCTTTGCGCGCCATCGCCACATCCCCCAGCCCCAGCACCGCGTAGCTGTCGGTGTTATCCACCGCTCGCGCCTGCTGATAGAAACGCTCCGCCTGGGCCAGATTATTCGCTTTTAAGGCCGCGTCGCCCTGCTGAATTAACAGCCAGTAGCGATTGACCTTCAGCAGACTCTCCCACTTATCGCGGCTGCTGCTGTGCGGCGCCATCGCCAGCGCCTTTTCAAACTGCGCGACGGCGCGGGCGCGATCGCCACGCTGTGAGTATGCCTGCCCCAGCGCGCCGACCGCCTCGCTGTCGTCCTGCCGGGCGCTCACCGCCTGCTGCAATTGCGCAATGGCGTTGCCGCCTTCTCCGGCATTAACCGCCGCGATGCCCTGCGAGCGCGCGCGGAACGCCGGATCGGCTAACTGTTTTTGCTGCTCGCTAAGCTGGGCGCGGGCGGCAGACACGCTATCGCCTTCGCTAAACTGCGTCAGATAGTCTTGCAACGCTTTTACGCTGGCGTCGCTCACCGGGAGATCTTTTATCTGCTGGTACCAGATGGCGGAGGCCGCGCTGCGTCCCGTACTGGATTTCGCCATCTGTTTAAGCACCGCGAATCCCTCATCGCGCCGCCCGCTGGCGAACAACAGTTGCGCCAGCGCATTTTGCAGAGCGTTATTACCCGGACTGACGGCATTGATTTTCTGTAGCTGGTTAATCGCTTCGTGACGGCGGGCGGGCAATTTCGCCACGGTCGTCCAGTATTCGACCGCCAGTTCGCCCTCCGGCGGATAACCTTTAAACAACTTGTCGTAGCTGGCGATCGCTTGTTCAGTATGGCCGGTCGTCGCCAGTAAACGCGCCTCCTGCAAAGACTGGCGTCCTTGCGGCGTGGAGAGCAGCATCGCGGTGCGGGAAGATTGATACGCCGTCGACTCCGGCGCCAGTTGCGCCAGCCGGTCAAGTAGCTTCTGCGCCCCGTCGCTATCCCCCTGGCGCAACAAATAGCGGAAACGGGCAGCGATAACCTGTGGATCATTGGGGTCGATCAGCTCCAGGCGATAGAGCGACTGACGGACTAAGTCCTCACGGTGCGTGGCCTCGCCCAGCCGAACCTGCTCCAGCAACTGTTGCTGCGCGGAGGTCGCTGCGCCGGCAAGCGGTGTTAGAGCCATACCAAGCGATAACCCCAACAATGCCCGAGAAACGCCCCTTTTGCCAGGTAAGGCATTTCGACCGCCAGCCGGCAAAAAAGCGTGCATGAGACTTAACGTGAACTTACGCATTCCTGGCCCCAGTCAGGTAATAATTCACCTTTGACGGTGAAGCGAAAACGGTGCTGATCCCAGCCTTGTCCAAAGAGAGTCAGCACATAGTTGTAATAGGCATCGCTGCCAGGAAAATGGTCTGCGACCCGCTGTCGCTGCACGGCCTGGGCGTCGCGATTTTGCAGGAAAGGCAGTAAAGCGGCGGAAAACCCGACCGGCCCCGTCCCTTGCGCATTCCCGCTGACGACATCCACTTTCTCCGGTGGAACGCCGTTTTTCATCGTTAACGTCGCCATCGGTTTAAATCGCGCCAGTAAACGCGCTTTTTGCGGATCGCCATCATGCATCATTCCCGCCCATAAATAGACGCGAATCGCATCGTAGCTACTGATCAGCGTCTTTTCCGCTTTCAACTGCCAGCCTTGCTTGCTTTCATAACGCACCCAGTCCGGCGAGAAACCTTTCGGCGCGGTTTCCAGCAAAAGCCGCAAATTGGTTTCCCGTAGCGTCGACCACGGCGCGCCAAAACGGCTAAAGTATTGCGCCAACTGCGGCGGCAGATAGCTTGGGTTAAAACGCCAGCTATTCGCCTCGGCAAAGCCGATTTTGCCAGGTAGCAGCATTGAGCCCAGCCCCGGCACATTCACGACCTCTTCGCGGGCGATGCGTTTTAGCAACGCCGTGCCCACCTCGGTATAACGCGTCTCTTTCCACAGGCGACCGGCCTCCAGCAGCGACCATGCCATCCAGATATCGCCGTCGGACGCGGAGTTGCTGTCCAGCACCGACCAGGTGTCGGGATCTTTTTGTCCCCACAGCCAGGCGGGCAGATGTTCACGCAGCGATCCCTGCGCCAGATTGTTTTGCGTCCAGTTAAACAGTTGCGCGAACGCCGGTCGATCGTTCGCCGCCAGGGCAAAGAACATGGCGTAGCTCTGCCCTTCGGAGGTGGTAATTTTTCGCGCATCGCCCGGATCGATAACGCGTCCCTGCTGGCTAATGTAATCTTTCTTGAACTGTTCCCACGCAGGCCAGCTACAGGCTGCCTGCGCATTTATTGCCGTCAGCATGACGAACATCGTTATCCACCCGCGCAGCATAGTCATCATGCGTTACTCATGGTCAGGGTCGAGACGACGGCGACTGAGAATACGTAGCAGACGCCACAATACCCACGCCAGTAATACCACACTGAGGGCCGCCAGTACCGCCAGCAGCACCGGGTGATTCGCCAGCGCATACCACAGCCGCTCAAACCACGGCAGATGTCCGACGTAATAGATATCGCCAACGCGCAGACTGTGAACGCCGGACTCGCGGATCACCGCCACGGAACCAAACATCGCGGCGCGTTTACCGCTGTCGTTCACGGCGTCGTTCAGTAGCTGGTAACCGCGCGGGCTGTCAGCCAGCAGAGCAATCACGCTGCGCTGATCGTTAAACGGCGACTGGAAGCCCACCACCGCCGCCATCGGGCCGCTGGCGGTGACGGTGGACTGCGCATCCGCCGCGCGATCGGCCTCATCCGGCATAATCGACGGGAAAGCGGTCTGCCGCATCGGGGTTTTTAC
This sequence comes from Salmonella sp. SG203, assembly GCF_013350575.1. Lineage (NCBI taxonomy): Bacteria > Pseudomonadati > Pseudomonadota > Gammaproteobacteria > Enterobacterales > Enterobacteriaceae > Salmonella > Salmonella sp. SG203. Next base: position 30,716 of record NZ_SNMT01000007.1, on the reverse strand, counting down.
CCAGCTTTGTGTCGCCTGTACCAACAGATCGATACGCTTATCGTCTTTTAGCTTGCCCGGAATAGCGCCAATAATCAGCAGATCGGCGTCTTTGTCGGCTATCTGAGCGCTATCATCGGTGATGGTCAGATTAATTGCCGGGAAACCGGTCTGCCCGCCAATGGCGCCGACCGTATTCAGCAGCGTTTCCATTTGTGCTTCGGTTGGAGTCTTCGGCATCACCGCCAGCGTGTCAGACAAGTCGGCCATCCGGCTGAACGGGAAACCCGCATTGGCGAACGCGCGTAAATCCGGCATCGCGATAAAGTGGTAATATTTCGAAAAATCGATAGTGGAGTCATCCCCTATCACCACATGATTCGGTACCGGCTGGAAGGTAATACAGTTGTCCACCGACCCGCCCGGCATCGGATTCATGTAGCGGAAGTCAAAACGTAGTTGGTTCATCGCCCCCAGTTTGAGCGCCGGAATAGACACATCCGTTTTACCATCCAGCAGTCCCTGAAGTACCGGCAAGCGCAACAGGAGTCGATTAGTTTCCTGCGTGCTGTTAAGGCTAAAGGCTTGCAGGAACTGGTTATTCAGACTGATATCCAGCCGTGAACTGTCTTTGGTCGGCGGCGAGGTATAACGGTAGTTGAGATCCATATCAATACCGTTGCTACGCAGCAAATAGAGATCCGGCGGCAGATTCAAAGAAACGTTGATGGGCGCCGGCTCCAGCCCACTCGACTGGAGCTGCTCTTCATAGGTTTTCAGCTCGCCAAAAGTGACCGGGCGATCGGTACGCACCCAGTTCGGCGCATCATACGGTTTGCGCGCCAGCAGCGGTTTTACATCGTTGACCACCACGCTGGAACCACGGAAGAGAATATTCCCTTGCGCGATACCTTTTGCCGCCTGCAACAGGTCTTTATCATCTCGACCAAACACAACCAGCAACTTCACATACGGATTATCCGGATGGCTCATCATCTCGATAACCGGCGCGTTAACCGCAGGATGATCGCGCAAGAAATCGGGGCGTCGATCGTTGGTGGCGAACACGATCGCATTGCGATCCGGCAGGTGATTATACAACACCGGGAAGCGCTGACCGCGCCAGCCCGCCCGCGAGCCAAACCAGGACGCGACAATAGAAGCCGCCTGCTGCTGCGCCAGATCCGGCATGTCAGCAAACACTATCGGCAACGTCACCGGACGGTTATCCCGCGGATCGAAAAACGGCACCGGGAAGTGTGACAGATCGTTATTCACCGGCAGCATGTTATAGGTCAGATCCAGGGCGCTATTTCGCCCGATGTCTAACCACAGAGTACTGCTGGCCGGGTTTTCACACACGTCGCGATAGTGGCCGACAAACTCCAGCCGCACCCGGTTAAAGTCGGTGATAAATAGCGGATTGATAGGTACCTGCGCCAGCGTCTTTTTCCCCAACTGCTCTTTTGTCACCGGCAGTACGCCCATCAGTTCATCATTGAGATAAACCTTGAGCTGCGACTGAACCGGCAGGAGCGACGGCGAGGGCGTATATTCCAGATTCAGCACCGCTTTCGACGCCACTTCATCGCTGCGCATACCAAATTCAATGCCGCCGTTAGGGTTAACGCCACGCAGCGCCATACTGCCCGGCGGCGGCGCGATTTGCGCAAAGGTCAGCTTGACCTCGCGCGAAGGCGCGGTCTGCGCCACGACGGGCGCCTCAGTTGCGGGCGACGGCGCAGGCTCGGTGGGTTCAGCATTTATCAATGGCGGCGTAGCAGGCGCCGCCGCCGTCATGAAAGCAGGAAACGCGCTTAATCCTATTACCGCCGCACACATCCAGGACAATTTTCTTTTCATCGCATTATCATCATTGTTGAGCCTGAGCCATAACCCGATCCGACGGCTGTATCGCCGCTTGCCGCTCCGGGCGACGCGGAATAAACGATACAATCCAGGCAATTAACGCCGTCAACGATCGGAAAATTACTTTTACTGAAGGCGGCGCGAACTCCGCGAGGTGGCGATATCCGCGGAAGCCCAGCTTCAGAATATCCAGCAAGCTTTCCAGCGGTTTATCTTCCGGGAAGCTATCTTGCCAAAGCGCCCACGTATCGGCGCGCGCGAAGGTACACTGCACAAAATCAATATGTTGTTTGGTGGTGAGCGGCATCAGTTGTAGTCCGACCTCATTGCCCGTTACGCGCACCACCTGCGTTGGAAAGACATATTCCTGCTGCCCGCGTTTAAGCAACAGATTCACTTTCTGCCCTTCCAGCACCTGCGCCTGACCGTTGATCTTGATGCCTAACCCGCCGTCGGAGAAGTCATGTACGGTACAGGAGAACAAATGTCCATCTTCGCGGGCGATGGCCCCCGGCATGGCAATTTCGACCCGATGCGCGCGTCTGACCTGTTTACTCTCTACCGAAACCGCAACCGCGCCGCCGAGAATGACCAGGTTGTAGAAGACCCACACCAGGCTAACGATGACGGTCAGCGTTTCATTTTCCGGCCCGTAATAGTATCGCCATACGCCCGCCGCCACGCCGAGCAGGTTAAGCAAGACAAGGAAGATATACGGACGCGAGATTACCCAGTCGACGTACTTCTCTTCCACCAGCCCGCCTTTCGCCGTGACGTTAAATTTCCCTTTGTGCGGATTGATCAACGCGACCAGAGTCGGCGGTGCGATATACCATGCCAGTACCGTTTCATAGATTTCACTCCAGAAAGAGTGACGATACTTGCCCTGAATCTTCGAGTTAGTCAGGCTGGCGTGGACCATGTGCGGTATCACAAATAGCGCAATCATCAACGCAGGCGCATAAATGATATAGGCGTGCAGCAGCAGAAAAGCCAGCGGCGCGGTCAGAAAGATCAGGCGCGGAATGCCGGACAAGAAATGGAACATCGCGTTGAGGTAGCACAGCCGCTGCGCCAGTTTTAAGCCTTTACCAAACAGAGGGTTATCGAGGCGGAAAATTTGCACCATACCCCGCGCCCAACGAATACGCTGCCCGATATGCGCCGACAGGCTTTCCGTCGCCAGCCCCGCCGCCTGCGGAATGCGCATATACGCTGAGGTATAACCTCGCCGGTGCAGCCGGAGCGAAGTATGCGCATCTTCCGTCACCGTCTCAACGGCGATACCGCCAATCTCATCCAGCGGCTTACGGCGAATCACCGCGCACGATCCGCAAAAGAAAGTGGCGTCCCACATATCGTTACCGTCCTGTACCAGTCCGTAAAACAGCGTGCCTTCGTTAGGCGTTTTACGAAAACGTCCCAGGTTGCGCTCAAACGGGTCCGGGGAGAAGAAATGATGCGGCGTCTGCATCATCGCCAGCTGTTTCTCTTTCAGGAACCAGCCCATTGTCATTTGCAGAAACGAGCGCGTCGGTACATGGTCGCAATCGAAGATCGCCACAAACTCGCCTTTCGCGTGTTTTAGCGCATTGTTGATGTTGCCGGCTTTGGCGTGTTCATGCGTAGCGCGGGCAATGTAATGCACGCCAACATGCCGGGCAAACTGACGAAATGATTCGCGCCCGCCGTCATCAAGGATCCAGATATTCAGCTTGTCCTTCGGCCAGTCAATGCCAAGCGAAGCGTAAATGGTATTTTTGACCACGTTAAGGTCTTCGTTATAGGTCGGTACAAAAATATCCACCGTCGGCCACTGCGACATCTCTTTCGGCAACGGCACCGGTTGACGATTTAACGGCCACACCACCTGGAAGTACCCCAGCACCAGCACAATCCAGGCGTAGGTTTCCGCAAACAGCAGAATCAGCCCGCACACCAGACTGACCGGGTCGTCCCAATTTAGCGTCGAGGTATAGCGCCACCAGATATAACGACAGGAGACCGTTAGCGACAGCACGATGAGCATCAGCGCGGAAAAGCGTCCCGGCATACGTCGTACCAACAGCGCAACGCCCCACAGCAACAGCAGAAAGATAAATTGCGATAGCGGGTTAAATGGCTGCGTAATACAGATCAGCGCCAGTATCAGTGAAAAGGTCACGATAACGCCCAGAATAAAACGCCGGGCGCCATTGCTAAGATGTCCCAGCTCTTTTTCCTTTTCCAGGTGCGTTGTCTTTTGGCGCACCCGTTCCGGTAAGGTATCCATCCATTGATGGTAACGTCCACGAACGTCCTTCAGGCGCGCAAATGACCGCCAGCGCGGTTCATGACGTTCTTTAGCCGACGAGATCATCACCAGCCAGAGGGTCTGAATGAGGTAACGGGCCGGGTCCAGCGGGCGCGGGCGGGCGGCGTTAATATGCGGATAAAGCGCTTTATGCCCGTCGCGAATACGCTGCCAGCGCGGATGCTCAAGCGGAAACACTATCCACGCCAGAATCGTCCACAGGCAGCCGAGCGCTGCGCTAAACGGCGACGCGCCGTGGCGGCGGTAACCCTGATAGCGCTCGCTCAAACGCGCGCTAACCGGCGGGATAAGCAGCCACCGGGAAAGGGCGCTCATCGCAGGCTCCCGGCGGACGTTTTGTCGCCCGCATCATGCAGCAGGCACCAGTTCGCCAGCGTTAACACCTCTTCGGCGGCTAACGAATCGCTGCGATATTCGCCTAACGGCTGTTTCGACGCCATGCACTCCGCCATCGCCTCATCGCGATGGATCACAATGGGCAGCAACCGGCGCTGGCTTTGCAGCCAGACCTGGTACAGATCGTCCTGTAACTGACTGCCAATGCGTAAGTCATTGATCAGAATATACGCTCCGGCAGGCAACGCCTGCTGATGAAGGCGAATATGGCAGTTAGCGTCAACCTGGGCTATCGCCAGCGTATGGTCGCAGAGGCTCACCAGCTGCCGTGTCAGCGGTAACGCGCCGTAGGGCAAGTCCAGTAAAATCCAGCTATAACGCCCGCTCGCTTTCAGCGCCTGGATAGCCGATCCGATCTCTCCCAGCGTCTCCTGCCAGGCCTGCGGATTTTCCCGCTCTTGCGCGGTGAGCTGTCCAAACGGCAGTAGATCAAGCTGTGAGGTATAACGTAATCCGGCATCACGCCAGTCCTGGCCGTCCAGCAACGATCGCGCCCAACCGCCCTGATGGACGAAGTCGACGTTAAACGACATGCGCAGCAGGTTATCGGGGCTGGCGTCAATCACCAGGACATTTTCCCCTAAGATTTGTAACGCCCAGGCGAGTGCTGCGGTGAGAGATGTGGTTCCCACCCCGCCGCGCACGCCCTGCAGTCCCAGAATCGCCATTCATGGCTTCCTTAATGAATGTGGTTGCGCAAATTCAGCCAGGAGTGGCCATCTTTTAATCGCCGCCGCCAACTGTTCGCGTTGGGAAATATCGGTGTAATCTATTTCGGGTAGTGAAAACGCCTGGCTTAATGCCAGAAAATCATTTTGAAAAGTGTAGCCCAACGTTGGATCGGACTGAGCGCCAGGTTCATTGTTATACATTCTGGTTGCTCCTTTTTAAATATTTCTCACTGGCAGCATTACGCCCCGTCGTCAATACGGGAGAACGCGCATTTTTCATCTTTCCGTGACATCATTTATAATGTGTAAAAATGCAAAGCGCAGAGTTACAGGGCATCCTGCCGGACAAATTGATTCACATGCTAAATCTGATGCGTTTTAATTTCAATGTTAGGTTTATTTCTGTGCTTTCGCTAGTAAACTGATAAACAGTTAAAATAGTGACATGAGGGACACTGTGGACCCCGTATTTTCTCTCGGCATCTCATCATTATGGGATGAACTGCGCCATATGCCAACCGGCGGCGTCTGGTGGGTTAACGCCGATCGCCAGCAAGATGCCATCAGCCTGGTGAATCAAACGATTGCGTCACAAACGGAGAATGCAAATGTCGCCGTCATCGGCATGGAAGGCGATCCTGGCAAAGTAATCAAATTAGATGAATCTCACGGTCCGGAGAAAATCCGCTTATTTACCATGCCGGATTCAGAAAAAGGGCTATACTCTTTGCCCCACGATTTGCTTTGTTCTGTTAACCCGACGCATTACTTTTTCATTCTTATTTGTGCAAATAACACGTGGCGGAATATAACGTCAGAAAGCCTGCATAAATGGCTGGAAAAAATGAATAAATGGACTCGTTTTCATCACTGTTCATTGTTGGTTATTAACCCTTGTAATAATAGCGATAAACAGTCCTCGTTGTTGATGGGCGAGTATCGCTCACTTTTTGGCCTCGCCAGTTTACGTTTTCAGGGCGACCAACATTTATTCGATATTGCCTTCTGGTGTAACGAAAAAGGCGTCAGCGCCCGACAGCAGTTATTGCTGTGTCAGCAGGACGAACGCTGGACGCTATCCTGATCAGACGTGAGATATTTGAAAGAGAGACGTGAGATAAATAACGATTCGGAGTGGGTTCTGACGAATCCTGTCGAATAGATTACTGTAATTAGTTTTCAGTATGTGAAACACATTTCAGCTAGTTTTCACCTCCGCACTCAGAAATAATAAATCTGGTCATGATGACCAAATGATACCGAGGAAAACGACCATGAAAAAATTCACACCCACCGATGAGAAGCAACTTGCCTTGTTTGCTGCCTACATTGCCTTAGTCAGAGCACTACAGTCAAATAAATCCCTGGATCTGTCTGATCTCATTATTCAACTGGAGCAAGCAGAACACCGCTACCAGATTGTTGGTGAGACTGGCGCGGCGCTTCATCTTGGTGAGCTTCTTATTGAAATCAAGCGTATGAGGCTGTACGAACCGCCCACCCCCTCGGAGGGCTCCAGGTCTTAAAATAATCTGCGCATTCAGTCGGTCTGGAGTCCTGGTTAACTCGTGGTTCTACAGAACACGCAGCGCTAAGCACTTCATCGGCCTTCTGAAACAACTCACTGGTGCAGTCAATCCTCGTTGCAGATTTGAGAAGTAGTTCTGTCTGCGCGAGTACCCGGCAAGCCTGACCAACTGACATGGCATGCAGATGTTCTTTGATGATGGACCGTGCCGTCAGCGTCACTTCGCTGTTGCTTAAAAATGTATCTTCGTAGAGGTTACCCATAGCATTTACTCCGTAGTTAAACAAAAGCACGCTGGAAAATCCACCGTGCTTTCATATTGCCAGCCTGTCAGCGTCGACACCTTTAAACCACTTTAACTTATCCATCACCGAACATATCAGCCTGCGCCTCATCAGAAACATTTCTCTCTTTCTTGATGTTCGCTGATTGCCCCTTGCGAAGTTCTGATGTCAGGTAGGCTATCTCCCTGCCAATGGCCAGCGCCTCGCTTTCATCGATATCTGGAATATACTGTCGCAGGCAGTACGCCGAATGGTCCATGATGTCACCGAGGGTTTTAAATTGTTCCCGAATAAAATCACTGATATCGCTGTTGTCGGGTTCATCGTTGCTGAACATATCCGGCTGGTGACGCTTTATATAATCATCTCTCATATCCTTAACAATGCTGTATACCCACTGGATGGACACCCCAAATTTTTCGGCTAACGCGTCGTGGTTATTCCCCTTAAACTCATCGAAGATGCGTTGATTGCGTCGCATAACTTCATGGTCTGGCGTTTTGGTTATGTAGATGGTATTTCCCTCCCAGGCGAAAGTGAGTTGCCTGACGATGGCTACGCTGATTGTATTGGCAACTGCAGCCGGAAAGCCGTTCCGGGAAAGGACGGAGAAGGCGGCCTCCCGGATGCCGCCCATTAATTTTTCCTGTGTAGTGATGCTCACGTTGCACCCCGTAATTTTTTCAGTTCCCGTTCCTGCCAGTTCTTGAGCCTCTCAATGGCATCGCTGGCCAGTTCCGGCTCCAGCCATTGCAGTCCGTCAACGCCGGTTTCCCGCTTAACCCACCGACACAGGGCCTCTTCCGAGCTGTCGCGTACAAAGCCCTGAGCGTACATCTCCAGCCACAGCGCCCGCAGCTTTCTTGCCTGTGGAGAATCCGCCAGTGAGCGCGTTGTGCGCGCCTTGCTGGCGGGTTTTACTTTGAACCCTTTCTTCTTCATGGCGGCCAGAACTTTATTGAGCTGGCCGGGATTCATAACGCTGGTTGATGTCTCGCCAGTAATGGACAGAAGCATCTGACGATAGGTATCGTTATCAATCCCCAGCTGGCTTTTGGCGATATGAATAAACTGGATGAGTCTGGTTCTGTTTGTTTTCATGCAGCACCATCCTTTATATCCAGAAGTACGCGTCGGGCCTGTATCGGAGCCTCGTTCATTTCCCGTATGCAGTCGGCGTCATAAAAGCTGGCTTTAATGTTGGTTTTGTTCATGACCATCTCGTGCATGGTCAGCATTCGGGCCAGTGCAATCTGCAGACGGTTAATCAACATGAAGGCCGGGAACGGCATGGCGTAAAGTGGTTGCCAGCGAGAACCTGGCTGTGTGCTGCACCATTCAGGATTGAACATTGAGGCATGCGAACAGGCATTCATTTCTGCCAGTTCGTCACTGTCAGTAAAGGCTGTGGGCTTCTGCTGCGCCAGTTCCAGACATGGTGCAGCCAGGTCAGTCATTGCCCGGATGATTTCTGCAACCAGTGAATGATGCATAACTGTTTCGCCTGTAAAGGTAACAGCAGCGCATTTCTGGATATGTTCAAGCCGGGTATTCAGGTCCGCTATTTCCTGAATACGGGCTGGTGATAGTCCGATATTATTCATGATGAGATTCCTAATTTTGCCTGTTCCTGCCCGTTAACTGGATGATGAAGACTGGCCTGTCTGCCTTCGCGGTAACCGTTATTCAGGGCGCTATCGTTATCGCGGGTCTTACCTGACTGACGAGCCTTGCGCGTGACACGGGTGTATTTCTTCTCCAGCCAGCGTTCAGCCAGCTCAACCTCATGGGCGGTTCTGGCCAGCTTCTCAATTTTATTCAGCACAGCAATAATCCAGCCCTCGGCGAATTTATCGCCGCGAGCGGTTTTAGTGCTGGTTTTAATGCGTTTATTCTGGGTTTTAATAAAGTCCTTGCGGGCTTTAATTAACTGGCGGCCTAATACCTCAAAGGTGTAGCCCGCCAATTGAGGGCGGTTATATAAGCCGTAAAAGCTGACGCCATTACCACCCAGCAGAATACAATCCACCCCAAACGCATCCTTTATAACCTGCAGCAGGTACGCCATATAACGCGGGGGATTACTGGCCCCAACGGGCCAGTAATCGCAGATGGATTCATTAATATCGCTGAGTTCGATATCGTCCTGAGTAATGCCGTGAGCGTCGGCCAGCTTCTGCGCGCGTGCCAGTGCGGCGGAGGCTTCATTGGCATTAGATGAACCGGTCAGCGCCATCAGCTTTTTAAGGCGTCGGATGACCTTTTCTTTATCATCTTTCATTGCTGTGCCCCTGTGCCGGTAATTCTGTACGCCAGCCGTTAGCCTGCATAAATGCCAGATAATTAATGCAGTCGATGGGGTCGCCTTTTTCCAGGTGGTGGAATAACGCCTGCAGACATTCTTCGCGCGTCCAGAAGTTACGACCATCGCCAGTTTCTTCACCCTCAACAGGTACGCGCCAGCCGTTGGTATAACCGTGTTTCTCCTGTGCTTTGTACAGTTTTTCCGCCATGGCGTCAGCGGTATCTATTACCAGGTATACCGTATCAGGGTGTAGACCTCTGGGAATATAAACCTTATTTTCTACTCCGTCGCTTTGTTCATAATCGTAATGGACGCGCATCATACTTGTAGTAATGCCTTCACAAAGCTTTGCGTGCAATACATCATTTTCATCACTATCGGCACATAGCGGACAGTATGAAAGACGGAAACGCAGACGGACTATTTCATCGGCAAAAACCTGAGCGATTACGTACAATTGCGTGATACTTGATGCGGCAAGCGATAAAGAAATTTGTTCCTCTTCTGAGTTTACATGTCCGACATAATAATTGATTACGTTGCTTAGGAATGAACTGTCGTTGTAACTCTCCAGCTCATGAAGCATCGACTCCTCTGTCAAGTATGACATTTTTTTACTGGAGCCATAGCTATCATCGCCTGGTGTTTGACGGTTTAACAAAGAATTTAAATAAGCTATCTCACTGGCTTGCTTTGTAATCAGGCTTCGCAAACCGGTAACATTTTCATTCGCCTCAGTGAAGCTTTCTGCTGAACCATAGTCTTTATCTTTTCTGTATTTTTGAGCATACATTAATAATAATGCGGAACAGTTATATGCGTTATTAACGTCAAACATAACCCTGTCAATAACACTTGGGGTGAGTAAAGAAAGCTTGTTCATTGTATTTCCTGTTTATCTTAATTAGTGTCTGAATTTCGCAGGTTTCATCATTTCCATAACCGCGTTTTCTATTTGTGCGCGATTGTTTTTCAGGTGCCGCTGTACACCGGCCAGTAGTTGTTCTGTTTCCTCAAACCCCACACCTCCCGCCAGTGCTTCCGAAATACCATAAAGAGCGATTTCAAGCACAAACGCCTTGTCCGTAAGTGACTGGCACTGGCAAAGCTCCTGAATAGCTAAAAGGCCATACGCCACCTTTGCACTGACTTTCTTTTTATCGATCATAATACCCTCTCATTAATTATCAGCATGTAGAAAAACAGGGAGGTCTGATAATGGATAAACAAATATTCCGGCCATCAATATCTTCAATACGCTGGTTGAATTTAAATTCAAATCCGTTACGGCTGTAGATCGTTATGGTAATGACTTCCTCCGGCGTTCTTCCGATCACTTTCATTGCGCTATCTGTACGATGATTGAAGTTTCTCAACATTGTTTCAATGGTACTTTCCAGCTTGCTTTGATTTGTAAGCTCAACTGATTTTTTGAAATGTACTGCTTTCATGATTACCCCCGCATCAAACCTAATATGAAGAAAAAGCCCAGCGTTAATCCGGTCCCGATAAAAAAGGCGTACCAGAAAAACAGTAAGCAATTGCCCAGTACCTTGACCATCTCAGGCAGTACATCACGAATGGCCTTTTTGAATGCCTGTAATTCGAAGCAAAGACGAGATCTGATGCGAGAGAAGTTAATCTTCAGCATGATCAGACTCCCGTTCTTTGCATTTCTCAAGGTGTAGCTGCATTTGTGCCAGCGCTCGCTCTTTACCCTCGGTGGTGTTAATCATTTCAAACGCGGCGATGGTCACTCCTGGAATAGAGCCTGCGATATCCATGCGCAGGTTTTTATTCCAGATGGTCGCTTTCACACGATTAGTGTATTTCTGTTTTGTTGCCATTGATTTCGTTCTCCAGTCCGCGTCCCAGTGTTATCAGTGTCACGCCTGCGCGCATGAATAACTTTGCTGCTTCAGGGGCGTTGCCGGACTCAGCAGCGCGCATGGCGCGGTTAATATCTTTCTCGGCCTTTTTTCGCAGGTGTTGAATAATGTCGAATTTCATCAGTCGAGCTCCTGCTCAAAGGGCGCAATGGAAAATGTCTCGGTATCTTTATTAACGATAATCCCTTTTATTTTTCCGACTTCTGCATCCTCATCAGCTTTAAGGGCATCATTGATAGCTGCTTTATTGATGTCGGTTTTGCGGGTAATGAACTGGTCCCACTTACGCTTTATTAATTCCTCCAGTACCGCTTTGGCACCTTTGATATTTACGGACAGTGGATTGGTACGCCATGACACTTCGCCGGTTGTGAACTTCACCGTCTTGGTCTTGCCGTTATTGGTCAGATCATCACGGTTGACTTCACACCAGGACTGGACGCCTTTTTTCAGCAGTTCCAGTTTGGTGTTTAATGCCTCCGTGTCCGGCGTGTACTTACTGGTGATGGCGGCTATCTGGTCATTTTTCAGGGTCTCCATACGGGTCAGTTTGCGCTGGATATCACCAATCTCTTTAATATCGGAAATAACCTGTTCTCTGGATTGCGGCATGTAGGATGCCGCCGCAGCTTTAAGCCGCGAAACTTTCTTCGCCATTTTTAATTACCTTTAAGTGGGGTTATTTAATTACTTCGAACTCTATGTTTTCGGGTTCATTAATATCTTCAATATCTTCGCCGTCACCATAAAAATCATATTTAAAGGCGATTTCTTTTATCTGTTCGTCAACTTCACGGGTAGATGACCATTCCTCGCAAATCTGCAGGTATTTATCGTAATCCGCCTTTTCCATCTCCACTATTTTACTGAATCTGGCGGTGGCTTCTGCCTGTATAACAACTTTTACTGTATCGCTCATTACCGAACCTCCCACGTTACGCGGCAGTTATTCACCTGAATCTGCCACCATTCATAATTACCCCGGTCATCATTGCCGGTGCCATAACGTACCGCCTGTCCCCGTTCCTGAGCCTGACGACAGCGGTTGTCGTAATGCACGCGAATATCGGGTCGTTGATAGCCGTCCATTTCAACACGGTCAGCGGTAAATCCCATCGCGGTAAGTTGTGCAATGGCAGTACCCACCTGTGAAATCTGCTCCTGAGTACGTTTGTTGTCGCAGTTAATAATTAAGCGGCTGCGCATCACAATACCTCTTCCACTTCCATGTCGTCGTAACATACATCTGGAGTATCACAGTTCAGTATTTTAATACCTTCACTGCCGTCCATCGGTGGCCAGCCTTCCATATTACCGTCTTCAAACAGGGCGATAAGTCCCTGTGCATTCCAGTCACCGGTCGGGCCTGTCTGTTCAGTAAAGCAGGCTGCTGCCAGCATTTTTAATACCGTAGTGGTAATGTCACAGTCACTGTTCAGATAACGGTCTTCTGCGTTAATAAAGAAGTTATTAATCTGGTGCAGTAATTTATCGGTACAAATGGAATGATCAATCTCCACGGTTAATACAGGTGCGTCCTGGTGTGCGCTCCAGGTGATTTTATAACGTTTTACGTCTGACATATTTCCTCCTTAACGGATGTGTGTATTGAGGTTTTTAATAATTTCTCCGTTAACCACCGGCACACCCAGCTCTGCGGCCTCATTCATGGCTGCAATCATCAGGTTGCCGATAGCCAGCGGATACAGGTTGCTGGCGGTAATATCACTGCCGGTTTTCGGGTTTCTGCCGACTTTGACAGTCATCTTCTGGCGAATCATCTGCACGCCACTTTCGTCGATAACCCCGTTAACATCGCAGCCCGCCCGTTCGAACTTAAATGCCAGAAAGGCTTCAAGATCATTATCCAGCGCTGTCAGGTGGATCATCTCGCAGCGCTGGACGACCTCGCGCACCGAGGCATTGCGCTCACTGAGTTTGTCGCGCAGCTCCTGCTGACCAATCAGGATGATGGAAAGCAGGCGCTTAAAGCCATGTTCCAGCTCCAGAAAGCGCTTGAGGTGTTTCAGGGTTGGCACCGGCAGCGAGTGCGCCTCTTCAATAATCAGCACGTGACCACACTGAGAACTGTCATAGCTGGCTTTGAGGGCCGCGTGCACCTGTGCAAACCGGGCTTCAGGCGATTGTTTCGGGCGTTCTCCCGGTGCGACCGCGCGCAGAATGGCCTCGGCGATGCTGGCAGATTTCAGGGTTTTGCCGGTGCGATCGTTATCCTCCATCGCCAGTACGTAGGGTTCGATAACCACCGTACCGCTGCTTTCACGGTGCAGGCGTTCAATCAGGTCACGGCGCAGGGTGGATTTGCCGGAGCCGGATTCCCCCCACAGTGCCAGCATGCCGCCGTGTGTGGCCGTCTGGAACATCACCTCGCGCACATAGCGTAAATCCGGCGTCACAAACATATCGGCGGCGCTCTGGACGGCGGTGTCGTCAAATGGGTTGGTGAATAATTTAAAGGCTTTTTTCGCCTTCTGGCTTAACGTCTGTTTTTTGAGTAACATGCTGTCCTCTTCTGTTGTCTGTTGTACCTGAGTAACGGCTGTTGCCTGCGGCCTGACCTCATCAAAACTGTGGGTGGCGTCCACGTCGTGACGTGTAAGCAGTTCAGTGATCCGCTTCCTGAGTTGTTCGGGGTTACGACGCGGCCACCGCCCGTGGTTTACCAGCTCCACTATCGCAGGCTTGGAAATGCCAGTTTCACTGGCAGCTTCCGCCAGGCTGATGTGCAGGTGTCTCAGTTGTTGTTTCAGCAGCAACATCGTTAAGTCCTCTCAGGCCGCGGCCTGTGGCGTATCAACACTCATAACCCGCCAGCGGCTTTCCACTCCGCTTTTGCGCGTGACATTTACAATCAGGCTGTCGCGCGGATACCAGTCATAGTGTGTGATGGTGACGGTCATGCCGCTGACAAGGCCCGGTATGCCGCGCAGGTTGTAGCTCTTGTCCCGGAAGCGCACCGTCAGGTCATGGCGCACTGCGCGTTTAACGGCGATCGCGAGGGGGTGGGTCTGCTGTGTCATAGGTGATTCTCCTCTTATGCATATAAAGGAAAGAAACGGCGTGATTACTCTTCGCCACCGATAGCTTTATAGAGACGTTCGGCTTCCGTGATGCCGTCATCAGAACGGTCTTCATTAAATGCGACAAAGTCAGTCCAGCTCTGGCCGATAAAGTCGCGGATGGTTGCAAGGTCAAATTCATCCACTTCGATCATGGTGTTGTCCTCATGGGTGTATATATAAAGGAAGGCATTATTTGCCTGCCGCCAGGCTGACCACGACGCTGTCGCTCATGGCCAGCAGTTCCTGCATGATGGCGTCCAGTTGTTCTTCCTGAACACCATCAGGGTAGTGATCCACCAGGTACTGATAATGGGTGGGGTTCCACTCGCGCCGCAGCGCCTCAAATCTTGTGCGTAGTGCCATGGCCGCTTTGACGTGGCTCATCGGCGGAATATCCAGCTGGCGGCGCGTCAGCGGGGAGTCCTCGCCCTTAACCGGTATATAGTCAGGGTGGTACTCGTTATCGAGCGCCGTCAGCGGCTTAAACCTGCCACCAAAGGGCAGCGTCTTTGACTTGCGGATATCTTCCGGCTTCACCGGCGTGGCGGAGTCCGCGATCAACATTTCCACTTCTTTAAGGTTCTTCTGCGCCTTCGTCTCAGGCAGGGCGCGGTATTCTTCACCAATCACGCAGGAATCCACGCGGAAGAAGTCCCCCTCAATGACGTCTGCCACCAGGCATTCATAGAATTTGTCCCAGCCATCCTCACCTTTCATGACGATATAAACGGCATTCGGGTTAAACAGGTTGCGCGTTACCTGCACGGTATCGCCGATACAGACCAGATCCATTGCCACCAGACGCGCCACGTTGTACTGCTGGCCGTTAAAGCTGATATGCATATCGCTTCCCACTTTGCGGGATTCCGGCGCGCGCATTGCGGCTTCGCGGCACAGCTCCACCGATGGCGCTTTCACCAGATGACCGTTCACACTTTCCAGCCAGCGCGCGGTGCGGGTCTGTTTGTGGCGGCTGTGTACAACGGTGCGATTGAACTTCATGCGCCAGACGCGGGCGCGGGCGTTCAGATCGTCAAGGTCAGTAATCCCTTCAAAGCTCAGTAGTGACTCAAAACGGCGCTCGATAATGTCACGCGCCTTTTCCACCGAACCGGTGGCGCGGGCGTTGCGGGCCTTGTGCTGAATCATGCGGATGCCCAGCGCCCGGCACATGTTGCCGAACGATGTCGCAATCAGTGCCGAGCCGGGGTCAGTAAAAAGCACTTCCGGCACGCCATGCAGCACATCAGCGCCGCCGCGTTCCTGCATGGCGTTAATCAGCACGTCGGCGTAGTGCTCGGCTTTCTCACCGCCGAAACGGTATTCCACGTAGATCCAGCCGCTGTTGTGGTCGGTGATTTCAAACGACCAGACGCGGTAATCGGTGACACGCTCGGCGTTACGTGGCTTGTTCTTGTTGAACTCGTCCTCGTACATCATGTACAGGTTGGTTGGCGCTGCCTGCTGTGCTTTCGATTTCTTTGGCTTTTTCAGGTAGTACAGCACGCACATGGAGGCGTCCATTTCCCATACATGGTTGGCATACTTGCTGCGCAGCTGCACGGACGGCGCAGGCTGCTTTAACTGCTTCGGGTGCATCTGCGCCCGGCTCAGTGCGCGCCTGACGGTGTCAGGGTGAACCGGTATCAGCTCTCCGGTCTCTTTATCCAGACGTGAAGCCACCACCATTCCCGCATCACGCAGTTCTTCAGCCGCCTGCGAGATGCTGAGGTTGCGTTTGTTATTCTGGCGTGTGGCCTGAATAATGGAGCCTGCGATGTATTTCATGTCGGTCATGGTGATACAGGTTTTCCCTTTATCGCTGCGGGTCTTGCGGGGTTTTTTACCCGCAACCTCACCCAGTTTGCGCAGTAACGTTTGTCTGGTGATACCGTATTTCTGGCAGGCGGCGTCGTAGATGGCCCCCTTCTGACCATGGGGTGCCATCCGCGCCGCTCTGGCGATATCAACGAGTGTTTCGTTCTGGATGGCGCTCATGGTTATTTACCCCGTGGTTCGGCGCGGTCTGTGGGCAGGGTGTCTTCCATCTTCCTGTAGATGCTGTCCACAAGAGGGAGTAAACATTCCACCTCAGACCAGTCGTCCTTCTCCGCATTACAGATGATGTCGTTAAGCCATGCACGGGCTGCATAAGCGGCTTTCAGGAACTCATCACGCTGCGCCTGCTGTACCGGAGTGCGGCGGAGTTTGATTACAGGTTCGTTAATCATGATTGCTTCTCCTCATTGACAGTTGATGGCACTTCCCGCGCGACGCATTTCAGGCCGTCAACAGTGCGTGAACAGACGTTCAGAAATTCCATCGCCAGCAGCCACTGGCCTTCCTGTGCAAACTCCAGTGCGCGGTTCGCCTGGTGTTGAGCGGTCTGTACGCCGCAGGTAAAGCGCATCAGGCGGTTACGTTCTGGTGTATCCAGATTTGCCGTTAAATCAGGATGGTTAGTCATCATCGCTGGACTCCAGTGAGCGGGTGGTGGTTTTCAGTTCCGGCATCTCAAAGTTCTCGTCCTCCTCGCTGGGGCCATCCTTCCAGGAGGTGTCTGGTTTGACTAACTCAGGAATGTCAAACTGCGCACGCACGCTGGCAATCTCACGTTCAATATCGTGGAGAAGTCCGGCCATCAGGCCCATATGGCTGACACCACGCGTGTTGTAGTCGTCCTCAAGTTTCTGGAAAAAGAAAGGCACTGTGCTGATAAAGGTGCGCAGAAACTTTTCGTGCTCTTCGCCGAAATCATGTATCCACTTCTGAATGACGCCGTCAGGGTCAACGGTACGGAATCTGGTTTCTTTTAATTCGTTGATTTCCTGACTTTTCTCGGCATTTAGTTTACGGCTGGCAGCGAGATCTTCTTTGGACTCGCGCAGGGCTTTACGGAGTTCGCGAGTCGTCATTCGATCGATATCATCTAACGTCAGGTCAGCGATAGTGCCGCCATCTGCAAGTGCAGCTAACTCTTCGTCATTTTCAGTCATTAACTCAAATAATTTTGTTTTCCCCAAAAGCGCAAGCGCTTGCGCTTTTGACTCAAGTTTGGGTGATAAATATTTGAGTGATGCTTGCATCATGACCTGAGCAGTTCGCTTAGATAGTGACAACTGCGATTCAACTATTTCGATAAAATCGCCATGAGGTTCATTTTCTTTCAGAATTACAAGGCGCTTTCCCGCTTCCAGCATGGCTTCAGCGCTCTGCGCCATGTAGAACTTAGCTTCATGAATTATTCTGGTGCGTTCATAGGGAAGCCCCTCACCAAATTGCTCCATGATCGCCATGCGATGCCGTGCTATTTCATTGAGTTCTACGTTCAAGTTGTCGGGTATATCACCGTCAATAGGATCAATAACCTGAAGGGGGGCAGGTTTGCGTGCCATCTATTTGCCTCCGTTAATTGTGACTGCCAGCCAGTACGCGCTGGTTGAGTTCTGCGATACGGGCCTGACCTGCGGCCATCTCGTTAGAGAAAGCTTGGGCGATGTAAAGGAGCTGCATACCAGGTGCATAACGACCTGATTCAAGGCGCTGCGCCATACCTTCACTTACCAGCGTACTCAGGGTGCGGGTGATATTGGCAGGTGACTCACCCAGCGCTTTAGCCAGTTCTTTGTTTGACAAACCATTAAGAGAGTGCCCCTTGAGGGCTTTCATCACGCGGATAGCGCGTGTAATGGTGATGGAGTTGGATTTTTCGTTCATCACATGGCCTCTCGCTTTTCAGTATTTGAAATGCTGTTACAATATTCAGGTTGTGGCATTGCTAGATTTGAGGCCGAGTGCAACAGCAATCTCGAACGATTTTCCGTATCGGGCTTTAGTCTGACCGTTAAGTACTTGGTAAACCTGATTGCGGTTAAAGTTATGTTCCCGTGCCCAACTGGTAACGGTTTTGCCTTGCTGGCGAAAGAGGCTTCTGACTTGTTCTGGTGTCATGATTGTCTCCTTTTATGTGTGATTATGTTTTGTTATGTGTGATTATTATTGTCCAATATTTTAGACAGGTCAAGTAAATGTCAAATATTTTAGATGGGTTGCATGATCGCTTGGTTTCTGAGTTAAAGCGCGTGGGGCCGTTAGTTGTATCAAGGGTCACTGGTATCTCGCGAGCTACCATCTATAACTGGATGGAAAAAGGTAATGTCCCTCTAGATAAGCTTTCGTTACTGGCGTCAGCAGGTGTTGATGTGACATTTATTCTGACTGGAAGTTATGTTGTCCCAGAAGCGGCTGAATATGGAACTGTGAAAAACGCCGATGAAGCCGAGATGCTTGCTGAGTATCGAGAGGGTAGCGAGGAAGCTCGTGATGCCGCCCGTTATACCCTTACAAGGGTTTCGAATAAGAAACGAGAAACAGGCTAGTTTTGTTCGTCTGAGACTGCGCGATGAGCCATTTATTGCCCCGACTTTCGACAGGCTTACCCGTGGGCCGCCGGAACACTCGTCAGACCGGAAGCATGAACAGGAATCAAAGGAACCTGATATCAATGTGATTGATTTCACACAGCGCAAGAAAATGAAAGATCAAAACGAGGAGGAAATTTAGATTGTTATCCGGGCCGCTATGCGTGGTTCGAGCCAGGAGGGTGATCTTATTTCCAGTCTAAAATAAGGCCGCGAACGGTCAGTGGTTGTATCAAAAGTTCCTGATGATAATTCCAGTTTCAGCGCCGGTCTGGCGCTCGACGCCCTTCATGTCATGCATGGCAAAGCCTGTCATTTCCTTTACTGTAACTTCTTTTCAATAGTTGAAAAATGTCGCCTGCTGACGGTAGGCTGTTCCTGTTCTTTCGGGAACGGAAGAGCCCTGGTTGACTCACAGGTATGCGCTGTGGGTTGATGGCCTGCCGATGGTTTAGGCACCTCCCGGCAGGTCGCTCTTTTTAATGTAAGGGACTTTAAAATGAATCTGAATATGCACTCAGAAATTAAAGCCATGCTGGCTGATGCAATCAGTCTCCGGGATGAACAAAAGCTGGCCGAGGTGAAGATTGCCTTATTGGACAAAATAACCCGTGCTCAGGAACAGTATGTTGATTTGTATGAAAAGTACATGCAACTACTACAGGAAAAAAGTGTACTGGAGTCTGAAGTTAATGAGATTAGCCAGTACGAGTTGCATCTGCTAAGTAAAAAGGCAGGGTTCTGGGCCTACCGGTTTATTACTGACGATGAGGAAAAATTACATTACCTGTGTCAGACCTGCTGGGATTCCACGCATAAAAAACAGGTACTCAGAATTAATGATGTGGGTTTTTGTGAGTGCCCGGCGTGCGGGCATGACAAGGGGGTGTATTTAAACGGGCGACCAGATATCCCTGTTCGTAGTGGTCACCCAAGAGTTATGACTGACATTCTCAAAAAGTATTGAGTTATTGCGCCATATCCTGCTGATTGTTTATGTCGGCAATCACCTGAATCAGTATTTCAACCAGCAGTGATTTATCGTCTTTCATCTCTTCCAGTATTTTTCGCCAGAATTTATATGCCCGGACCATATCGGTTTTGCCATAGAGTTGTGACATGACGCTGATATAGATATCCGATATTTTTTCAGCCTGGCGCTCCTGTTCCGGGAGGGCTTCAGGTATACCGTGTGTGTTGATACCTCTTGCCATAATTTTATGATGGCATCGGCCAACCGCGCAGTTAAGCGCAAAGGCCAGGTGGTTTGCCAGACGTGCAACGTCTCCATCCTTTGTTACGTTGTACCAGATTGCGCGGGCAGTGACAGGGTCAATACTTCCCTTTATTTGCTGATCGACCAGTTCGGTAACCCTGCGAACCGTCTCTTCCGGGGTGAATGGTATTGTCCGTTGATCATGTTGCCTGTCTGATCGTTGCTTTTGCTCCGGGATGGCAGGTGTTGTCAATGCCCAGTTCACCAGGTCAACAACCGGCTGCAGATCGGTTTCCTGATACGCTTCAAACGAGATGCCGAGCTTGCTCATCAGCGCCTGGACAGGTACCGGAACCGGGCGGTCGTGCAGGTCTTCAACTGTTATCGGGGTGGCAATGCAGCGCCCTGTGTTGATGGGGTGATTTATCTCTTCCAGCTTAAAGAGGGTGCCGCTGCGTGGCTTGTGCCAGGCGGTATGATCATCTCCGCACATTTCCTTTTCCACTTTCACGTCAGGCGCGTCAATAATACAGTCGCTGTGGATGAGCTTCAGTACATCCGCAATCACAGCCAGTACGCGGCTTTTGCCTGAGCCTGTCGGGCCTGATACGGTAACAGTGATGGTGGGGTTTAATGTCTTCGTCATCGCGTTATCCTCTTCTGATAAGTTCACCTCCATCCTGCACGCCGGTATTTACTGTCACTATTAAAGCCCTTTAAAGGCACTTTAAATCCCGCTTTGCAATGCTGTCTCCATCATTCAAGGAGACGCATCCAATGAAAAAACTCAAACGCCTTTCCCGTTTTGTGGCTACTGCACCACGCCCGCGCCTGTGGGGCTGGCTGGTTGCTGCTGCCGTGATGTTTCTGGTGATTGCGGTGGTATCACCGCAGCAGCTGCCGGTGGTGATTTACAAGCTCTCACTCATTTCGCTCGCCGCCGTGCTGGGGTACTGGCTTGACCGTTCGCTGTTCCCTAAAGCCCGTCCGGGGCAGTTTCAGCGCCACGTTCCGCAATTGATGGATATCGGGCGCTACCCGGTTGAAGTCGGTTGTCATCTGGTCTTTGCGGCCTCCCTGATTCGTCGCGCCATCATTGTCGCGGCGGTGTGTCTGGCTGTGGCGATGGGGTTATGACGATGATTTTTCACTGGCCGCAAATTGTCTGGTGTGCGCTGGCCCTGATGGGGCTGGGGGTGGCACTGGTAAAAACCAACAGAAAAGAGAATGACGCTCTTGATCTTCTGGCAACCCTGATTGCCACGCTGATTACCGCCTGGCTGCTCTGGTGCGGCGGATTCTTCTCGCAGGCGAACGCCGCTGAACCACCGACCGCTGCCCTCAAATACCGCAGCGATGTGATCCGTTCTGCCCGCGTGGACTGGGGGCTGAATGCCCCGGTCGCCGACTTCGCCGCGCAGCTGCATCAGGAGTCCGGCTGGAATCCTGCTGCCCGTTCGCCGGTTGGCGCGCAGGGGCTGGCGCAGTTTATGCCATCGACCGCTGACTGGATTGCCGGGCTGATGCCGCATCTGACCACGCGTGAACCGTATAACCCCGGCTGGGCCATCCGGGCACTGGTCAGCTATGACCGCTGGCTGTGGCAGCGCGTGGTCGTTCCTGACGGCTGCGAACGTATGGCAATGACGCTGTCGGCCTACAACGGGGGTTTAGGCTGGGTGAACCGTGACCGCAGGCTGGCACGTTCGCGCGGGCTTGATGATACGCGATGGTTTGGCGCGGTGGAAACGGTGAATGCCGGGCGCGGTGTGGCTAGCTGGCGGGAGAACCGTCACTACCCGCAGCGCATTCTGCGCGAACTGGCTCCGCGTTACCTGTCATGGGGAGGAGCAAGCTGTGTGGGCTAAATGGCTGAAGCGTATTCCGTGGGGTGACCTGCTGTTACTGCTGGTTGTGGCGGTGCTCCTCGGATGGGTGTGGGTTAAGGGATACGCCAGCGGACATCTTGATGCGCAGCGTGACGGTGATAAAGCGCTGGCACAGCTGCAGTCGCAGTTTGATACGTACAGACGCGAGAGTGCTGAACAGCAGAATGAAGCGCTGCGGTCTGTCGTGGCTCGCTATAACGCACAGGTTGCCGCCGCTCACCAGGCGGACGCGGATTTTCAGGCGAAAAAACAACAGCTGGAGCGTGAAAATGCTGACCTTAAAAAACAGATTGCGGACGTTACCCGTCACTGGGTGGATGAGAAAGGCAAACATCATCCCATTAAGTGCGTGTTTACTCGCGGTTTCGTGCAGCAGTACAACGCCGCTATCGGGGCCAGCGCCGGTGACGGTGGAATGTCCGCTGCCGCCGGTTCCGCCAGCGCTGGCCAGGCGACCGGAACCACTGATACCGCTCTCGCCCGGTTACGCGACTCAGGCGTCAGTCAGGCCGACGTCCTCGCCAACGTCACCGACAATGCCCGGCAGTGCCGCGTCTGGCGTGAGCAGGTGAACAGCCTGCTGGATTACACAGAAGGATTACATCAATGACCATACAGGTGGAGTTCTGGACGCTGGTCGGGTTCCTGATTTCCTTTATCGGGGCCGTCTGTGGTCTGGCGAAATGGCTGTTCAGCAATGCCGAAGAGCGTCAGGTGGCCCGTTTTCGGTCGCTGGAGCAGACCATGAAGGAGACCGCCTCACGCTGGAACGATCTGGAGCGTGAGTTTCTGGAGTTTAAAGCCCGGCTGCCTGTCGACTACGTTCGCCGTGAGGACTACATACGTGGGCAGACGGTGATTGAAGCCAAGCTCGACGCCGTCTACGAAAAGCTCGACAACGTTCAGAGCCGTCAGAATCTGAGAGGTTAATATGACTGATATCATCCGCGTTCGTCGCGAGTCCCTGCGCTGGAGCCTGCTGGTTGCGCTCAACAAGTCACGCCCGTACACCACCAGTGAGCAGTTGCTGTTTGATGTTGCCCGTTCTATTTTCCCGGACGCCACAAAACTGGAAGTGCGTCAGGAGCTGGATTACCTGAGTGACCGGCGTCTGACTGAAATAACAAAACAGCCCAGCGGCATGTGGTTTGCTGACCTGACCCGCGTCGGCATTGACCTTGTGGAATACACCATCCCCTGTGAGCCGGGTATTGCCCGTCCGGACAAATACTGGAGTGAATAATCATGGGACGCAAAAGTTCACTTGATGTGTTGCCGCAGGACGTCCGACGCTGGCTGGAGCGTGCGCTGACCGAGCGCAACTTCACCGGCTATGCCGAGCTTGAAGCCCTGCTGAAGGATAAGGGATTTGTGATCACCCGTTCCAGTCTGCAGCGCTTTGGCTACAAAATGGAACAGCAGCTGGCGCGGGTACGTGCAGCCACCGAGGCGGCACGGCTGATGGCCCGTGAAGCGTCTGACGACGGTGACGACCGCTCCGGTGGCCTGATGGCGCTTATCCAGACCGAGTTAATTGATATCCTGATGCGCCTGAAAGCTGTTGAAGGTGATGATCCAAAAGAAAACGAGAAGCGCGCAAAACTGCTGGCTATCGCCTCAAAAAACATCGCCACCCTGACACGCGCCTCCGTGAGCCTGAAAAAGTTCCAGCTGGATGTGCGTGACAGGCTGGATGCAAAAATGGATGAACTGGAGCGTCAGGCCAAAGGCGGCGATGGTCGTCTGAGCCTTGAGACGCTGAAGCTGGTTCGCGAGCAGATTTACGGGATCGTGTCATGAGTGCCGCCGTTCGTCTGTACCCTTATCAGCAGGCATGGTTCCTTGACCGCGCCCGCTTCAAGATTGGCATGTTTGCCCGCCAGACGGGGAAAACCTTCACCACCACGCTTGAGCTGGTTGACGACTGCTTTGAGGTGGAAGCCTCCGGCGGACGTACCCGCTGGGTCATACTGTCGCGCGGGGAGCGTCAGGCAAAAGAGGCTATGGAGGAAGGGGTTAAAAAACACTGTCAGGCATACAGCATGGTGGCTCAGGAAGTGGAAAGTTACTACCACGGCGCCAGTGGCGAACGCTACACCATGCTGGAAGCGGTTCTGCCGGGCGGCTCCCGTATCACTGCGCTGCCTGCCAACCCTGATACCGCGCGTGGCTTTGCGGCCAACGTCTTTCTGGATGAGTTTGGTTTCCATGCCGACAGCCGCAAAATCTGGACGGCGCTGTTCCCGGTGATTTCCAACGGCTACAAACTGCGCGTTACCTCCACCCCTAACGGCAAGGGCAACAAGTTCTACGAGCTGATGACCGATAAGGCGCTGGACGCCGTCTGGTCGCGCCACACGGTAGATATTTACCGCGCGGTGGCTGACGGTCTGCCACGTAACATCGATGAGATGAGGCTGGCGCTTAATGATGATGATGCGTGGGCGCAGGAGTTTGAGCTGAAGTGGCTGGATGAGGCCAGTGCGTGGCTGTCCTACGAACTGATTGATGGCGTCGAGCATGATATGGCGGGCCTGCCGGAACACTATACCGGCGGCCCCTGTTATGTGGGTGTGGATATCGGTATTCGTCACGACCTGTTTGTGATTTGGGTCATCGAGCAGGTCGGCGATGTGTTCTGGGTGAGGGAGATTATCACCCGTAAACGTGCGACCTTCGCTGAACAGGATGCGCTGCTCGATGATGTCTTCTTTCGTTACCGCGTGCTGCGCTGTTGTATGGACCAGACAGGGATGGGCGAGAAGCCGGTGGAGGATGCGAAGCGGCGTCACGGGGAGTCCCGTGTGGAAGGGGTGATATTCACCCCGGCGAACAAGCTGACGCTGGCAACAAGGGGCAAGGAGGCATTTGAGGACCGGAAGCTGCGTATTCCTATGGGGGATACTGCGCTCAGAAGTGACCTGCACAGGCTGCAGAAGGTTTCCGGGCCAACGGGTCAGCCGCGTTTCGTGGCGGAAAGCGATGCCGCCGGTCACGCCGACCGGACGTGGGCATGCTTTCTGGCGCTGAACGCCGCCGGAACCGACACCGGGCCGACGCGGGTGTATTCACGCGGTGCGCGTCGCGTACCGGGTATTCTGAGGGGGTACTGATGGCCAGGGGTATTTATGTCTCACCGACGCAGTTCGTCAGCTTTGCCGAGCGCGACAAGCGCCGCCTGACCGATGAGATTGCCTCGCGCGGTAACACCGCCTGGGGATTTGGATCTTTCCTCGGTATGCTGCCTAATCCCGATCCGATACTTAAGGCCACAGGCCAGGATATTCGTGCCTACCGTGACATGCGCTCTGATCCTGTGGTCGGTGGGGCCATTCGTCGTCGTAAGTCGGCAGTAAAATCGCTGGAGCGCGGATTCAATGAAGGTGACACCGACACGCCGGTCTGTGAGTTCTTAAAAGCGATGATGGCCTCCTGGGATATGGACGCCATTATCGGCGGTCTGCTGGATGCGCCGCTCTTTGGTTACCAGCCAGCGGAGCTGATGTGGGAGAAGGATAACGGGCATTTTGTTATCCGTAATGTTGTCACCAAGCCGCCGGAGTGGTTCACCTTTGATACCGATAACCGGTTGCGATTCCGGGGGAACAACGGTCCGGCTGAGGGTATTCTGCTGCCGGAATATAAGTTTATCTGCCCGGCACAGGATGCGACTTACGACAATCCCTACGGTTTTCCTGACCTGTCGATGTGCTTCTGGCCTGCACTCTTTAAAAAGCACGGCTGGAAGTTCTGGATGACCTTTGTCGAGAAGTACGCCACGCCATGGGTGGTGGGTAAACACAAATCCGGTCAGAACGAAGGCAGTATTGATGAACTGATGGATGCACTGGAAAAGATGGTCCAGGACGCGGTGGCCGTCATCCCGGATGACAGTTCGGTGGAAATTAAGGAGGCCATGGGTAAGGCGGGCTCCAGCGGTATTTTTCAGCAGATGATCGCCATGGCCCGCGCGGAAATCTCCATCGCGCTGCTGGGGCAGAACCAGACCACGGAGGCTGATGCCAACAAAGCCTCGGCGCAGGCCGGGCTTGAGGTAACGGATGATATCCGCGACGGCGACGCCGCCATCGTGACGGGGGCCATCAACCAGGTACTGCGTTGGGCTGTGGAGCTGAACTTCGGCGATGTGCCGGTGCCGGTCTGGAACCTGTGGGAGCAGGAGACCATCGATGATACTCAGGCGAAGCGGGACCTGACACTGTCGCAGACGGCGGGCTTTTTCAGTGAGCAGTATTACCAGCGGGAGTACGGCCTGCAGCCGGGCGACCTGCTGCCGCGTCAGGGAATGCCGCTGCTGCCGGACACGGCTGGCGCACGCCTTCCTGTGTCGCTGGCCTTTGCTGAAAGTGCCGCGCAACGCGATTTTGCCGCGCAGGATGAACTGGATAAGGCGCTGGATCAGCTGCTGCAGACCGGCGTCATGACGCGGGAACTGACGGTGATGCTGAACCCCCTGCTTGACGCAGTCAGCGACGGCCTCTCACCGTCGGAGCTGATGGGGCAGCTTGCTGAACTGTACCCACAGATGGACGCCGACGGGCTGACGGAGCGGCTTGCCCGCGTGATGTTTGTGGCAAAAATTATGGGGCGTCTCCATGCAACCACTGAATAACCAGGACATGGCCGCACTGTTCGGTCTCCCTCCGGAACGCGCCATCGCGTACCTGAAAAACAAGGGATACAACATCACCTGGGACTGGGAGGACATGTGGCAGGACGCTCACGCGAAAGCCTTTACCGTGGCAAAACTTACCCGTATGGATATTCTGGAGGATATCCGCCGGGCGCTGGAGCAGGCGCTGGCGGAGGGAAAAACGGGAAAATGGTTTGCGAAAGAGCTGACACCGGTGCTGAAAGCGAAGGGATGGTGGGGAAAAACCACTGCCGTCAACCCGGTCACTGGCGAAGAGGAGGAGGTGCAGCAGGGCAGCCCGTGGCGGCTGGAGACCATCTTTCGCACCAATATGGACACGCTTTACAGTGCCGGTCGATGGGCGGAACAGCGGGAGAACGCCGGAGAGCGGCCTTACTGGATGTATGTCGCCATCCGGGACAGCCATACCCGCAAAACCCATCTGGCGATGCATGGTCTGGTGTTTCGCTGCGACGATCCGTTCTGGGATGCGTTTTACCCGCCGAACGGCTGGCGCTGCCGGTGCAGCGTGATTGCCCTGACGCAGGCGGAGGTCACCCTGCGCGGACTGCAGATCCGGGACAGTACCGGCGCGCTCGGACAGACACTGCGGCTGGTCAGTGAGAAGACCGGTGAAATGCAGCCGGTGACCACATACCGGATGCGTGACATCATCAATAACAGCAGCATTATCATCAGTCCGGACGTGGGCTGGTCGTATAATCCCGGTCGGGGATACCGCCCTGACCTTGCAAAATACGGTGGCACACTGGCCGCTCTTGCGCAGCGTGAGCTGGGGAACACAGGAGGCCTGCAGTGAAACAGAACATGATGCAGCTTACCGTGAAGGACGGTCCGCTGCGGCTGGCGCTGAAAGGCCTCGCCGCTGCCGGAACGGATATGACGCCGCTGATGCGGGCCATTGCCGGGACGCTGGCGACCGAAACCGCCGTTAATTTTGAGGAAGAAGGTCGCCCGCCATGGGTGCCGTCGCTGGCAGCACAGAAGCGGGACGGGATGACACTCTCCGACACAGGACACCTGCGCCGCAGTATCACCACGGACTATGACGCCCACAGCGCCGTTATCGGGACGAATGTGGAATATGCCCGGATTCACCAGCTGGGCGGCAGGGTTGAGCGCAGGAACCGGGAGGTGTACTTTAAACAGGGTAAGGACGGCACGGTCGGCAGTCGCTTCGTGAAAAAAGTGCACAGCAACTTCGCGCAGACGGCCCGCGACCACACGGCAGACTATCCGGCGCGTCCGTATCTGCCGGTGAACACGGACGGTACCCTGCAGGACGGCGTGGAGCAGAAACTGCTCGACAGTGCGCTGAAATATCTGCAGAATGCCGCGCGTCCGTGAGACGCCCTGTAAGGGGTTATACGCGCCTGAGCGGTTTCAGTGCGTCATCGTATGGCTTTTTCCTGTCAGGTGTCTTATGACCGATTATGACCGGCTTCCTGACGATCCTGCGGGGTGACCGTCTGTCCCTGATGGCATTTCCCCTCCGGCGTCCTGCATTTCTCTCCGGTGCCCTTCTTTAAAGTGCTTTAAAAGTCATCGCCACACCCTCCCGTTATCGTGACCAAAACAACGGGAGTCACTCATGAACCTGATCCATATTTTTCGCGCCGGTACACATACCGATATGCACGGGCGGCGCATTAATTTCAGCGACGCCGACTTAAACGAGATTGCGCAGAACTACAACCCGGCCCTGCATGAAGCGCCGGTTGTTGTCGGGCACCCGAAAACCGATGCGCCGTCTTATGCCTGGGTCAGTGCGGTTAAAAAAGACCGTGACGGTCTCAAGGCGGAGCCACGCGATATCGATCCACAGTTTGCTGAACTGGTTAAAAACCGTCGTTACAGCAAGGTGTCAGCCTCCTTTTACTGCCCGGATTCACCCGGCAATCCGACACCGGGCAAATATTACCTGCGCCATGTCGGTTTTCTCGGTGCGCAGCCGCCCGCCATCAAGGGATTAAAGCCCGTGTCCTTTGCAGAAGATGAGGAAGGGGTTGTTGAGTTTGCTGACTGGAGTCTGCAGACCACAGCATCGCTGTTCTCGCGCATCCGGGATTTCATCATCAGCCAGTTCGGGCTGGAAAAGGCCGACAGCGTGGTGCCGGACTACATGATTGACAGCCTGCGGGATGATGCCGCCCGTACCGCCACAACCGAAGCCGCCCCCGCATTTTCTGATCCTGCCGGGATACCGGCAGACGGGATTATTCAACCCAGGCCTGAACATCAGGCCCCCACACCACCGGAGGATACCGCCGTGGATAAAGAGTTACAGGTGAAGCTGGAGCAGGAAAATGCCGACCTGAAACGCCAGCTTGATGAGCGCAATAAAGCCGAAGCGCAGCGCGTGGCCACTGAGCGTCATAACGCCAATGTGGCGTTTGCGGACAGCCTGGTCAGTGATGCGCGTCTGGCACCTGCCGGAAAAGGTCTTGTGGTTGCCGTGCTGGATGCACTCGGCAGTGGTGAATCGCCGGTCAGCTTCAGTGAGAACGGCAGCGAGCAACCACTGGTTGAGGCGTTTAAGGCACAGATGCAGAAGGCCCGGCCGTTGCTTGACTTTGGCGAGGTGGCGACCACTGACAGGACCGACCGCAGCGCCATTCCGGCTGAGTTCGCCGAAGCTGACCCGTCCCGTCTTGAGCTGCACACCAAAGCGGTGGCGCTGGCGAAGGCTGAAAACATTACCTACGAAGCGGCAGTTGCCCGCCTGATGTAAGGAGAGACCATGTCTGACTACTTAAAAGGCAAGCGCGTTGCTGACCCGGTATTAACCAGTGTGGCGCGTGGCTATAAAAATGCGGCGTTCATCAGCCAGTTTATCTTCCCGCGCGTCGGGATGAAAAAGGAAGGCGCGAAGGTACCGACCTTTGGTAAGGGGGTGTTCGCCACGTATGAGACCCTGCGCGCTGTGGGTGGCAAAAGTAACGTCGCCACCCGCGAAAAGACCGGCACGATGGATATCGTACTGGATGAACACGATCTGGCCGTTCCGGTGGACTACCGCGAACAGCATGAATCGATGTTCAACGAGCAGGCCAAGGCCATCAAACGCGCCCGTAACGGCATCCTGTTAAGCCAGGAGGTGGCGGCAGCGGCAATGGCGCAGAACACCTCGCTGTACCTGAAAGACTCCGTGCGTAAGTTTACTGCCGCCGACAGCTGGAAAGACGGTAAGGGTGACCCGGTGCGTGATATATCAGCAGGTATGGATGTGGTGCGTGACGCCATCGGCCTGCGCCCGAACCTGATGGTGATGGGGGCCTCCGTTCTTCCGCTACTGCGTTTCCATCCGGCCCTGCAGAAAGTGATGGGTGCCAACGAGCACAAGCGCATCACCATTGAGCTGATGAAAGATATTTTCGAGATTGAAAATATCGTTATCGGCTATCCGGTACGGCTTGAGGATAACGATAAAAAGGATGCGAAGGCGAAGACCGTCGATATCTGGAAGGATAACCTGATGCTGTATTACGTCTCCGGGCCGCAGAACGCGGGTGACAACGGCGACGAGAACGAGCCGTCGTTTGGTTACACCTTCCAGTTAAACGGTATGCCGATTGCCGACACTTACCCCGGCGAGGGCGGCAAAATCACCTACTCACGCTACACCGATATCTACAAGATGGCGGTGGTGGGCAGTGACGCGGGTTACATCATGACCAACCTGAAGGGGGCGTAATTATGACAACGCAACAGGTTCTTCTGACCACCACCGTGGTGGCCACCGGTACGCTGAAACAGCAACACCTGGTGGGGTATGACGGTGCCCCCTGTGGTAAAGGGGCGCTGGCATTTGGTATCGCCGAAGTGGATGCGGTCGCCGGTGATGCCACACCGGTCAATGTGGCGGGGATTCTGGCGGCTGTGGCGGGCGCTGCCATTACTGCCGGTGAGCCTCTGCAGTCAGATGAAAACGGCTGCGTCATTCCGCTGGAGGCCACCGGCTCACCGGCCCGCGTCGGTGTGGCTGTGACGGCGGCGGCAGCTGCCGGAGCCTCCCTGAAGGTGATGTGGGGGGCGTAAATGTACTGCACCCCGGAGGATGTGATGAAGGTGCTGCCGCGCCAGCAACTCACTGAACTGACCTGCGACATGTCAGGTCGTTCCGTCACACAGGCGCTGCCGGAACAGCCTGATGAGGCGGTGGTGAATGAGGCCATCCGCTACGCCAGCGAATACGCC